>CAWWAV010000199.1:0-2903 GCA_963934935.1 uncultured Anaerolineales bacterium | reverse complement strand
TGATATTGCAATCGTGGAGAAAGACCCAACCTACACAAAGGCGTCTACATTACTGTCTGAAGGCAACATAAGGGTTCAATTTAATGTCAAAGAGAACATTGAAATGTCCTTATTCGGAATACAGTTCCTAAACAGTTTTTCTGAAGAAATGGCCGTACTTAATGACAAGCCTGACGTAAACTTTAGACAGCAAGGCAACCTTTTTGTTGTAGACAAGCACAATTACGAGGAAGCTAAGCGTGGATTTGCTCTTCAAAAAGAGCTAGGGTGCCAAGTTGAATGGCTTAAACCAAACCAAATACACCAATATTATCCATATTACAATCTATCGAACTGCCTAGCTGCAACATATGGCAGCCAAGATGGCACTATAGCACCAAGTGCAGTACTAGCTGGTTATAAAAACAAGGCTGTTTCGTTAGGTGTTAGTTTGATAGCTGATACTGTGTCCAAAATAACAACCCAAAACAGCCGTGTTAATGGTGTTAAATTGGATCATGGACACGGCCTAAGCTCAAATATCGTAGTAAATGCAGCAGGAGCCTGGGCTCCAATGATAGCTAGCACAGCTGATATTCATTTACCAATTGTACCGGTGAAGCGCCAGGTTACAATAATTGACTCGGGTCTTAGGCCCATGAATTTGCTTCCGGCTATATTTTTTGCCTCTGGCTTATATTGTTTTCACGAAGGTCAAGGTGTATTTACGTGCGCACGATCCAGAGCAGATGATCTCATAACATATGATGACTTCAGCTGGGACCGTAAAGTGTTCTACGAATTGCTTTGGAATGAGCTGCTTGCAGTCATACCAGAGTTTGATAGATTGAAAGTTAAAAGTGGGTGGTCCGGACTGTATGCACAAAACACTTTTGATGGCAATGCCATTCTAGGTGAGTGGCCAAAGCTAAAAGGGTTCTTTCTTGCAAATGGGTTTTCCGGACATGGTCTACAACAGTGTCACGCTGTAGGACGGTACATGTCCGAATTAATATTGCACCAAACTCATGCAATCAATCTTTCTGTTTTTTCTCCAAAGCGACTAATAGAAAACAAGCCAGTATACGAAGGCAGAAGCAAACTCATATGAGAAGCTATCTTTTGCCGTGTCCCAACAAATTAGAAGCTGTGATTTATCATCCTTGTTTGACACATGGTACACTGTTCACACTGTGCAGTAAGCCTAGAATCAGGAGGCAAAAATGCCGACCAAAATAACAATGCCAAAACTAGGCGAAAGCGTAGTGGAAGGCACGATCAGCAAATGGTTGGTCCAAGAAGGCGATCAAGTACGACAATATGATCCTATTCTTGAAATCACTACTGACAAAGTAGACGCAGAGATACCCTGTAGCACAAATGGGACAATACTTAAATTGCTTGTTTCTGAGGGCGATACAGTACAAGTAGGTGGGCTGTTGGGTTGGATAGGAGAACCTGATGAAGTTGTCGAGACTAAAGCAAATGATGGTTCGACTGTATCAGGCTCGACTAAATCGACACATTCTTCACATAGCACATCCCCAGCACCCCAGGAAATCTACATTTCTCCAGTAGTCAAAAAAATGATTTCAGAAAACAATCTTGACATCACTCAGATAAAGGGTACTGGTCGAGAGGGCAGAATTACCAAAAAAGATGTGCAAACCGTTATTAATGCAAAAGACAACAATGCAACGCTTGAGCCATCAGCTATAGAGCAATCTATGACTCCAATGCGCAAAGCAATTGCCCAACACATGGTACATAGCATTCATACTTCGGCCCACGTCACCACTGTCTTTGAAGTAGACATGACCAATGTTACTAACCATCGAAAAACAAATAAGGCGTCGTATGCAAGCGATAATATAAACCTGACATATACCGCTTACTTTCTTTGTGCATCTGCTTCGGCTCTGTCATCTCACAAAGCAATGAACAGTACACTTGTGAATGACAAGGTTTTGATAAAGGATGATATTAATGTCGGGTTTGCAGTTTCATTAGAAGAGGATGGCCTAATAGTGCCAGTCATTAGAGATACTAATAAAAAAACTCTTAGCAAATTAGCGTATGAACTCAATGATCTAGCTACGCGTGCCCGTAACCATGAGCTGCAGCCAGATGAAGTACAGCATGGCACATTCACAATAACAAATCATGGAGTATTTGGTTCTACAGTAGCAACAGCAATAATAAACCAGCCTCAGTGCGCCATCATGGGAATAGGGGCAATAGAAAAACGTGTAGTAGTAATAGAGGATATAATGGAAATTCGTCCTATGGCGTACATATCCCTCACCTTCGACCATCGCATAATAGACGGAGCGTACGCCGATAAATTTTTAAAGAAAGTCAAAAATGAATTGGAGCAGTGGACATAATATGAACTATGACATGTTAGTAATCGGCGCCGGACCCGGAGGATATGTGTGCGCCATACGAGCCAGTCAATTGGGGCAAAAAGTAGCCATCGTCGATAAGGAGTGGCTAGGTGGAGTATGCTTGAACATTGGTTGTATACCTAGCAAAACACTTCTCAAGAACGCAGAAATTGCCGATATTATCCGCAACCGAAGCAAAGAATTTGGTTTCACTTTTGACAATATAGGTATTGATTATAGTGTTGCTGTCCGTCGATCACGAAAGGTGTCACAGAGACTAACCAAAGGCATCGAATACCTAATGAAGAAAAACAATATAGATGTCTATATGGGTAGTGCTCATATCCAATCAATGAACGAAATAGAAATTGCACAGACAAATGGAAAAACCACAACAATTACTGCCGAGAACGTTGTGATTGCCACCGGAGCAAGACCAAAAACTCCCAATGAATTCAAAATAGACAATAGAAACATTGTCACTTACAGAGATGCCATACTACAAGATAAATTGCCTAAATCAGTAGTAATTATTGG
>CAWWAV010000198.1:0-2914 GCA_963934935.1 uncultured Anaerolineales bacterium | reverse complement strand
TGCTAGGATGGGCAAAGTGTTTGGAGAATTGTTGGCCAAATTACAAGCATGTCTGGTATTGGCTCCCAGTTGCATACATACCGACTATGGTTATTTTGTCCCTACATGCTCTTTATTTCACAATAATACCTGCATTTTCTTAGGTAATACTAATCTTTGACAGGCTGTATTCTATATGATACACTTCGCGCAGAATATTATCTGGTTTGTCTAAATGGGGGCCGTTATTAGGATAAGAGTAAGCTAGTTGGTTATGTGTGACAACTGGATAACTGGAAAGAATGTAACCCGACGGGCGATAATTGCCGGCGGGTTTTTTGTTGGAGTAAGAATGTATGAGTAAAAAAGTACTTAGAATAATTCCCTTAGGAGGTTTGGGGGAAGTTGGAAAGAATATGATGGTCTTTGAGTATGGGAAAAACATACTCATTGTTGATTCGGGTTTGATGTTCCCGGAAAATGATATGTGGGGCATAGATTATATTATTCCTGATTTGACATATCTAGATGACAAGTTTGATCGTGTGCGGGGTATTGTGATAACGCATGGTCATGAAGATCATACTGGAGCAATACGACACATTGCAGATAAAGTTGATGCGCCAATATATGCTACGCCCTTAACATGTGGTTTGGTTGAAGCTAAGCTGCGGACTGCCAAATTGTACGATGCAGATAGGCTTGTAGAAGTTAATGCCGGTGATAGCGTTAATATTGGTCCATTTGAAGTAGAATTTTTCCACGTGTGTCATAGCATTCCGGATGCGGTTGGATTAGGTATCACTACACCAGTAGGATTAGTAGTCCACTCCGGAGACTTTAAGCTTGATCAAACTCCTGCTGATGACTGGCCAACTGATTTCACGAAAATTGGCGATTTTGCAGGTCGAGGTGTACTGGCGCTTTTGTCAGATTCTACAAATGCCGATCAGCCTGGCTGGACGCGCTCAGAGGCCATCATTGATGGTGCTTTTGACGAAGCATTTCGTGCTGCTAAAGGCCGTGTATTGGTAGCAACTTTTGCGTCACTAATATCTCGTGTTCAGCAAGTAATTAATGCATCTTATAGGAATGGGCGGCGTGTTGCGTTGGTTGGTACATCGATGGTAGTAAATTCTAAGCTTACAAAAAAGTTAGGGTATCTGCAAGATCCACATGACGTACTAGTACCACTAGATCAGGCGCTAGGTTTACCTAATAACAAAGTCACATTGATGATGACTGGTTCTCAAGGTGAACCTTCCTCGATACTAGGTAGGTTGTCTGTTGGACGTAACCGTCAGTTTGATTTGGAAGATGGGGATACTGTCATTTTATCTGCCCATCCGATTCCAGGAAACGAGGAAGTTGTTTCTCGCACTATTAATAGACTTATACAGCGTGGAGCTAAAGTGATTTATGATCCTTTACTCCCTGTACACGTTTCTGGACATGCAAAGTCTGAGGAACAAAAGCAACTAATTAGAATGGTAAAACCTAAGTTCTTTATTCCGGTACATGGAGAATTGCGCATGTTGCATGCGCATGCTGCCTTGGCTCATCAAGTAGGCGTGCCTGCGGACAATGTGGCTGTAGTAGAAAACGGCACAATACTGGAGTTGACATCGGAATCGTTGACAATTGGTGACCGGAGTCCTGGAGGATATGTTTATGTAGATGGGACTGGTGTTGGAGATATTGGTCCGCAGGTACTGCGTGAGAGGGATCGTTTAGCCAGTGATGGATTCGTTATCGTCAATATGATGATTGATGTCGAAACACGTGAACTGTTAGATGCACCTGTTCTTACATCGCGGGGCTTTGTATACGTACGCGATTCGGAACAATTGTTTCGTAAAGCTAAAGAGAAGGTAGTATCTATAGTAAAGGACAATTCTGACGACAAAATTGCGGCTCGAGTGGAAAAATCTCTCTCAAAGTTTTTCTATAACGAGATAAAGCGCAGACCGATTGTTTGTGTTCTGGTTAACGAAGTTTAAGTATTAAAGACCGAGTGGCCAGGAAGGTTTAGCATCCATATTCCAATCATCACGTTGACCGGCCTCAAAACGTTTATAACCTGCAGCTGCAATCATTGAAGCATTGTCAGTGCATAAAAATTTCGGTGGAAAGTAAACTGGCAAATCCCCTGCTCGATCGACGATTGCTTTGCGCAAATTTGTATTTGCTGAGACACCACCACTGACAAATATACATTTGGCATTGTATTTTTCAGCTGCTTGAATTGATTTTTCCTTTAATACATCTACTACAGCTGCCTGAAAACTGGCAGCTAAGTCAGCGACAGGCAAATCTACTGAAGAGGCACTGCGTCCCATATCTAGTTCTGGGAAACGTTGCTGAACTTCACGAACCACAGCTGTTTTGAGGCCACTGAATGAGAAATCCCAACTGTTGTCTAGCCAAATACGAGGAAATTCGAAATTAGACGAGTTTCCCGCTAGAGCTGCATTTTCTAGGTTAGGTCCACCAGGGTAAGGTAATCCTAGTAATCTACCGACTTTGTCAAATGCCTCACCTGCTGCATCATCTAATGTACCTCCCAATCGTTTATATTGCATATGATCTTTAATGAGTAACATTTCTGTGTGTCCGCCTGACACAATTAGTGCTAGAACCGGAAACTCTACTTCATCAGCATGGTCACTTAGCCACAGTGAATAAATATGTCCTTCTAGGTGGTTTATACCTAGTAATGGTATTTGTCTGCCTAATGCAATGCCCTTGGCAGTATTTATGCCAACAAGCAGGGAGCCAATTAATCCTGGGCCTCGTGTTACTGCTACTGCTGATATATCGTCTAGGCTGACATGTGCTTCAGATAGGGCCGTTTTGACTACATTGTGAATTGTTTCTATGTGGACACGAGATGCGATCTCTGGGTATATTCCGCCATATTGTGCATGTATTTCGT
>CAWWAV010000197.1:0-2915 GCA_963934935.1 uncultured Anaerolineales bacterium | reverse complement strand
TACCTCGGAAAAATGTTTTTGAGCGCCTAGAGTGTATAATTTTGTATATGAAAGCATATTATGATGACACTCTATTGAGGAAAATTGAGGAAAAAGATTGATGTCTGAATCTCATTTGATATTGCCTGTTACCGGAATGACTTGTTCTAATTGTGCTGCACTAATCGAGCGAGGATTGAACAAGTTGCAATATGTAGATACGGTCAGTGTTAATTTAGCTAGCGAAAGAGTTATGGTGCAGTATGATGAAAACAGATATTCTTTGATAGAGCTTGTGGCGAATATTGAAGAATCTGGTTATGGTGTGATAAAGACTATTTTGAAAGCGTCGGTCAGTAGTTTGGTTGATGATAATGATGCAAGAGGACTTGAACGGCATCTAACAAAATTAGAAGGTGTCATTAGCTGTGTAGTGAACTATGTTTCGGGTAATCTGACAGTGGAATATGTTCCAACTGTTATTAGCGATAGTGATATACAAAATATAATTTCTAATACAGGCTTCAATTGTGTTGTAGAGGATCGAGATGAATATGACACCGTTAAGGCAGCACGCGTACAGGAATTGGTGAATCATAAGCGTCTTTTACTTATTGGATCAATATTAACTGTCCCAATATTTGTGTTATCAATGTTAAGCAAAGTTAGCTGGATAGCTGACAATGATTACGTGACCTTGTTTGTACCGTGGATTGTGGGTGTGCTTTCTACTCCTGTCCAGTTTTATGTAGGATGGGCTTACTATGTTGCGGGTTACAAATCTATTCGTAACAGATCTGCGAATATGGATGTCCTTGTTGCGGTCGGATCTAGTGTAGCTTATATGTATAGTTTGTTAGTTCTGCTGGGTAACTTTTTTGGTTGGCAAGATTTAGGTGAGTATGTTTATTTTGATACTGCGGCTGTCATTATCTTATTTGTTAGGATTGGGAAATACCTTGAATTGAGGACCAAGGGTCGTGCTGCAGAGTCGATCAACAGATTGTTGGCCTTGCAGGCCACAACTGCTTGTGTTGTGTATGATGGTCGTGAGAGTGAAGTTATGGTTAACAATGTAGTTGTTGGAGATGTTATCTTAGTTCGTCCGGGCGAACGAATTCCAGTGGATGGAACAGTTCTTACAGGCGAATCGACTATTGACGAATCTTTGTTGACCGGTGAACCTTTAGATGTCATAAAAGTGCCTGGAGATAAGATTGTTGGTGCGACTATTAATCGCCGGGGAAGTTTCACGTATCAGGCTACTGCAGTGGGTTCAGATACAGTTCTGTCCCAAATAATTGATATTGTGGAGCGTACACAGTCATCTAAGGCCCCCATTCAAAATAATGCAGATAGAATTTCGGCTATATTTGTGCCGGGTGTGATTGTTTTGGCAATCCTTACTTTTAGTGGTTGGTTTTGGTTGGGTGGATCTACTTTCACTAATGCGATGATAAACATGGTATCGGTGCTTGTAATTGCATGTCCTTGTGCACTTGGGTTAGCGACTCCTGCAGCCATTGTGGTAGGTGTCGGCCGTGGTGCTGAGGAGGGTATATTATTTCGTGATAGTGAGACGTTGGAGAAGACCGCTAATATTAGCACTATGTTCCTTGATAAGACCGGTACTATTACCGTGGGACATACTACCGTTACAGATGTCATAATATCGCCGGATCAGGCTGACATTGACGATGAAGAAAGTTTGCTGGAATTAGTAGCCTCAATTGAACAAAGTAGCGAGCATCCACTAGCACAAGCGATTGTTGGCGCAGCAACTGTTCGGGGTTTAACGCTTAGACAAGCAATTGGATTTAGAGCAGTTCCAGGCAAAGGCGTGCGTGCCACTTTAAATGATAATAAAGTTGTTATAGGTAATAAAGGGATTTTAGGTCCAACAACTGTAATTTCGACTGAGACAGATAGCACCTTGACTAGGTTGCAAACTGAAGCAAAAACAACTGTGTTAGTGGCAATAAATGATACAGTTGTTGGAGTGATTGGATTGGCAGACAAGATAAAGGATGGTTCCGTTGAAGCCATTAGTGAATTGCGGTCTTCTGGATTGGAGTTAGTAATGCTTACTGGCGATAGTTGTGCTACCGCACACGCGATTGGAAAAGAAGTGGGACTTGACCGGATATTGTCAGAATTGATGCCGATTGATAAGGCCAAAGCCGTGAAAAATGTGCAATTTGATGAGTTACGAGATGGTTATGTGGCAATGGTAGGGGATGGCATCAACGATGCTGCTGCGCTTGCGCAGTCTGATGTTGGTATGGCAATAGGTACCGGTACCGATGTTGCTATGGAGTCTGCTGATATCACACTCGTCAGGGGTGATCTTATAGCATCGGTTAGTGCATTAAAACTATCTCGAGCTACTGTTCGTACTATCAGACAGAATTTATTCTGGGCTTTTTGCTATAATATTTTGTTGATCCCAACTGCTGTGATGGGAGGCTTGCATCCAATGTTGGCGGCAGCAGCCATGGCATTTAGTTCGATTTTTGTAGTTGGTAATAGTCTTAGACTTAAAAATGTAAGATTGTAAATGTAAAGCTGAGTGGTCATCTACAACTTATGACGCAAAAAGATAATTTTGAAAAGCCAAAATACAATCAGAAACTTCTAGATAATATCGCCCCATTTGCTACTGAAGGGCGCTCAGGTTTGTTGCCAGCGCTTCATGTGGCGCAGGAAATGTATGGTTGGATATCGGAGTCAGTGGCTGCGATTATCGCACGGGCGCTTAAGGTTCCGCTGGCAGACGTATTTGGAGTAATTGATTTTTATACAATGCTTTATAGTAGACCAGTTGGTCGTACTATTGTACGAGTGTGTGCTGACCCTAGTTGTTCCATAGCTGGTGCTAAAGAAGTTTTGGACAATGCATGCGACTATTTGGGAGTTAAACCAGATGAGACGACTGA
>CAWWAV010000196.1:0-2929 GCA_963934935.1 uncultured Anaerolineales bacterium | reverse complement strand
CATATATATTGTTCGGACAACACTGGTTTGCCGTAGCTTTTAGTCAGGCATCTATAAGTATTCTGTCAGCAGGATTAGTTTATCTTACTGCAAAAAAATTGTTCAACAGAGAAGCTGGCATGTTTGCAGCTGCATTGTCATCATTTTATCCTTATACGGTCTATCACTCTAGTCGTGTAATGGATACCACGTTATTTACATTTATACTGCTTATGGTTATTTGTTTTTTTGTACATGTTTGGCAAAATGGTGATTGGAAGAAATGGCTATTATTGGGGGCATTACTAGGTTTAGGATGTCTTGTCCGGACTACTATGTTAGCTGTTTTTATATCTATTGCTGTTTGGGTAATCATCGTACTAGGTTGGAAGCGAGGTGCTGTAGCGCTAACAATATGTTCTTTGGGTGTTATGCTAGTTGTTTTGCCATGGACATTTAGAAATTTTGTCGCGGAGGACGAACTTATATTTATCTCTTCTAAAGGCATGGCTAATACTTATATGGGCAACAATCAGTTGACTATGGCATATATTGACCAAGGCATAAGCTTGGACAAGCTCTGGCAAGATGAGCGTTTTAAGTTGCCTCCAAAAGGACTGAGCCCTGTCGATGAACGACAATGGTTTTTCTCTCAGGTCGTCGAGTTTTTTAACAAAAACACCAATGATCATTACAGATTGTTGTACAGAAAGTTAATCTTGTTCTGGAGTCCTAATATAAATCCCAGTATTGAATATTCGGGTGGGTCTAATGTCTGGTCGGAAGATGCAGGAGCACTATTCGGGTTTTCGTTCAGATATATTCGGGATATTGCTTATACGGTCAGTTATGTCATTCTCGTTGTACTATCGGTCTTGGGATTTGCTAATTCAATAAGTACGAGGCATGAGACTTGGCTTGCTTTGCTCATATTGTTGGTCTACACGTTAGTTAACGTTCTTGTTTGGACTAGCACTCGATTGCGCATTCCATTGGATTCTTTGCTGGCAATCTTTGCAGGGTTTGGTTTATTGCGTGCTTTAAATTGGAGACGAGTAAGTGAATATTCTCTTCGTGACTCAATATGATTTAGCTAATCCGGATTCTGGCGGACCAGTATTTAAGGTGCGTTATCTTAGTAATTATCTGGCTAATCTTGGTCATAACGTGAAAGTTGTGACTGTCGATGATGGAAAGGATAAGATCAACGACTTGAAGGAGTTGCGAGATGGTTTACATAATCGCGTTAGTACCATTAGACTAAAGACGCTTTGGAGATATAGAGCTGTTACTCTTAATCCAAGCATTCTTTCTGTAGCACAACGTCAGGTTCCTCTGGCAGACATAATCCATGTTTTCGGATTTTATGACTTATTGAGTCCATTTGTGGTAGGTTTGGCTAGAACACACAATGTACCTTACATTCTCGAACCAATAGGTATGTTTACTCCAATTGTGCGAAGTTTACTGAAAAAAAAGATTTACCATAGACTGCTAGGTCGAAGGCTGGTATCTGAAGCCGAATTTATTATTGCTACTTCTGCACAAGAGAAAAAAGAACTGGTTAGTAGCGGATTGGAATCTCAGCGTATTGTGATAAGACGCAATGGAATAGATTTATCCGAATTTTATGATTTGCCTGAACATGGCCAAATGCGCAGCAGATTCGGTATTCATCCTGACGATCGCATATTACTTTATCTAAGTCGATTGTCTTCTAAGAAAAACCCTGAAATGTTAATGCGGGTATTTGCAAAATTAGATTTACCGAAAACTAAGCTTGTGTTGGCAGGTCCAAGCGAATCAGGTTATTTAGAAAAGTTGCAGTTAATCAGGAAAGAATTGGAGCTCGAAAGTGATATTATTTTTGCAGGTCCGCTATTTGGTAATGAAAAAATATCAGCATTAGTTGATGCTGATATTTTTGTGCTTCCTTCTACTAATGAGAACTTCGGGAATGTTATAGCAGAATCGGTTGCTGCTGGCACACCTGTAGTCATTACTAACAAGTGTGGCATTGCTCCCTACATAAAGGATAGGGTGGGTTTGGTTGTATCACCTGAGCAGCACGAATTGCAGCAAGCAATTATTACACTGTTATCTGATACTTCTCTTTATAAAAAGTTTGAACTTGCATGTAGCTATGTTGCTAAAGAGTTTTCATGGGATCAACCAGCGGCTAGCATGGAACAATTATATAAAAAAGTACTTAAGGACAATCTATTATAGCTAATACGGGCAATAAGCAGCAAAATTCATATGTGTTCTTAGTCTTAACTTCTGCAGCAATTTCAATAGTGGTTGGAGATAGTACAGAATATCGAGAAACATTACTATAATGTCTGTTAATGAACATAGTAGCGTAGATTCATCTATAAAAAGTTTGACAATATATATACGTTGGCCTCTGTTTCTATTGATTGGGATTGGGATAGTCGGACATAGTTTGTTTTGGTCGGCTCCATTTGTTAATTTGGAGTATGTTTATCAGCAAAGTGCTGAACTAATTACTAGTGGTCAGGGATTGAAGAGATCTTTGTTGCATCTCTTTGAGGGGTTCAACAATCCATTAGGAAACACTCTTGTCATAGCAGGTGTACAAGGCGTCATAGGTGTCTCGGAATTGTCATCTCGATTACCATCTCTGGTTTCATGGCTGATTTGTGTTTCGATGGTTTATTTAATAGGTTGTAGGTGGTGGTCGTTGTCTGTAGGTGCGTTGGCAGCAACAATTATTGGATTTAGTCCGTTATTTTGGGTTTATGGCGGCATTGCTTATCCAGATGTACCATTCACAGCACTTATAACTATTACTATGTTTATTGCTGGTTTTGCTACCTACAGGAACAGCTTGAGATGGCATTTATTGGCCGCTTTACTTCTCGGATTATCCACCTTATTTAGATACAATGGGATGCTATTTTTTCCAGCTATTGCTATTTATGTTGCA
>CAWWAV010000195.1:0-2942 GCA_963934935.1 uncultured Anaerolineales bacterium | reverse complement strand
GATTTTCCCGTAATTGCCCTGGGGTGGTCACATCAATTTTTTCTATTCCACACCCCAAATAATTAGTTGAGTACCACTGTATTAAATTGGGGCCCCACTCATGCGAATTGATAGCAATAATTGATTTGTCATCTAAGCTTCCAATTCCGGCATCATCGGCCGAAAAACCAAGTGTCCAACGGAATTTGGTCATAATCCCACTATTAACAATTTCCTGGAGGTAAGCTCTACGTGTGATTTGAGGCATCAGTAAATATTTTCGAGCATATTGGGTTCGTGGCAATCCACGAGTTGGGCTGTGGGCTCTTGCCGGTTGTAAGGCTGTACTATCGGATTTAGACAATAGGTCTTGCACCGCAGTAGGTGCACTATTATTAAGATATTCAGTCAAGTCCTGGGGTTGTGCAACAGATACTGGAAGATACAGGACGCCTGGATAGTGTTCTTCATACCAGGTGGCCATGTCCGCTCCCCAACTTACTGGGTTAACAACAATAACTAGGCGATTGTCAAGATTTCCTATGCCGGCATCGTCTGCTGAAAATCCAACTGTCCAGAGTTTCTTGGACCATTGATCACTGCTAACTACTGATTGTATCCATTCAGGCCCAGAATCTTGCGGTAAAAGCAAGTAGACACGGTTATATTGAGTTCTGGGATACCCACGATTTTCAAGTGAATTCGGTTGTATTACATTTGTGTCTGTGTAATTAGTGCTTAGAGCTAAGGCGTTACTCGCATTGATCTTGCCGTATCCAAACCACTCTGAATGTCCGGTTTGGCTGTATGTCCCCTTGTTGTGTCCGAGCATTGGGTCAGGTGTAGAGTCTTCTATTTTATCCGCAGTGTCTTGGATTATTTGGCGAACTTCTTGAGCGGTAAGGTCTGGATTGGATGAAAGTATGAGACCTGCTACACCAGCTACTAATGGGGCTGCGCTAGAGGTGCCTCCGAAACTGCCAGTAAATTGGCTTCCACTCTTAAATCCGGGAGTCTCGAGTTCATTGTCTGTAGTCCATATTCCTAGTCCAGGAGATGGGTAGGAAGGATGCAGAGGATGTCCATTGCTGCTTGGAGCACAAATTGACACTTCTGGTCCCCAGTTGCTGTAAATAGCTTTTTTACCAAGACTTGTAGATGCAGAAACAGTCAAAACATCTGGATGGGAAGCCATACCATTTAATATTGGTTCAGTAGTGTGTCGAAATTCCCCAAGTGGATCAGTGATTTGTCTCCATTGAAACCCGGCTTCATTGGGGCTATCTAACGGGGCATTATAGTTGTGTGCTGCAAACACAATTAGACACCCTTTTCCTCTTGGTCCTCCAGTAGCTGAAATGTGGGAAAATTTTTCGCTAAGTGCAGTAGACAAGGGAGCATAAACAGGAGGTGGTCCCCAGCTGCACGATATAATGTTGGCATGTTGGCTGACTTCATGAAATATGTTCCACCAATCGCTATCGCGTTGCTGGAAACTTGTTCTAACAGGCATGAATGCACAACCAGGACCTGATCCTATAACGCCTAAACCATTTTGCTCTGCTATTGCAACTCCTGCACAAGGTGTGCCATGGTAGTCTCCTAGGATACGGTCTGGGTTGGGGTCGGTGTCGCCGTCAACGAAGTCAAGAGGATGAACGACTTTCCCTTCACCTGCAAAGTCTGGATGCGACAATTCAAACCCATCGTCTATAACTGCTACTACTATATCTCGACTACCTTTAGTAATATTCCAGGCCTCCATAATTGAAATATCGGCGCCAGATATTACATCATCAGAATCCCAGCTTTTAAGATACCATTGAAGCTGGAACCCAGGGTCTTCTGGCATGCTTGCAGGTGTTACTCTTTCGATTAGGTCAGGTTCTGAATACTCGATTGCAGATTCGTTAGATATGTTATTCGATACCTTCAGAGGATTTTTCTTTGCTGCATCGGAAACGCGTAGTACAAATGTGTTCTCGGATCCGGGTAATTGCCTAAGTGGTCGCACACCATAGCTGCTGCAAAGAGTCTGTATATCAGCTGGTGATGCGTCCGGCTTGAATTTTGCAATTATTTGATCTGACAAGTAATAGCGTGTAGTTCCTCCACCGGCAGGTTTATATGCGTGGTGACAAACTGCTTTTGTCATACTGCGGAAATTGGACATGGCTGTGTCGCGTTGGGTACGGTTGACATATGCTTTGAATACGTGTCCAGAGATTCTCGAGACTGTATGTACACCTTCAGTAGATTGCAATCGTTGAAGGTCAGTTCGTGTTGGAGCTAATGCTGTAAACACACTTGATTCTTTCTCAAGTGCAATATGTTTATTGCCTCTGACTAAAGTTAATTCAGGAGTATTAATATTGGGCACGCGAATTGCTACCTCATTATCTTTGTTACTGAATTGCTACAGTAAATGATCGTATGTTTATTGCTACTCATAATATATATGATTGTCAAAAGTACAAGAATCGTGCCTAGTACATATGGGTTAGGTAGATAGATTTACTGATGTGACTGAGGACATAAGATGAAAGTATCTCTGATAAAGTTCACAACAACTTTTTTGTTACTAGTGATTGCTTGTGTATGTTTGCTGTTTGTGTGGATTGGAATATATCAGATAGATCATTTTCAGAGAATATTCCCTGGAGTTACGGTCTGGGGAGTAGATCTAGGTGGTATGGATAAACTTGAGGCAAGAGAGAGCTTACGTAGGCGAACGGTTTTTCTACAAAAAGAAACAATTGTATTGAGGGATCGTGATAAGGCATGGAATTTTACTCCGAGCCAGTTAGGAATGTCAGTAAAGGTGGACCATGCTATTGAGGAAGCATTTGCAGTGGGTCATTCTGGGTCATTGTGGACAGATGTGTTAGAGCAATGGGATAGTTTTTACTATGGGCATAATATTGCGCCTATAATCATGCTTGACATGGTGATGACGGAAGAAT
>CAWWAV010000194.1:0-2948 GCA_963934935.1 uncultured Anaerolineales bacterium | reverse complement strand
AACAATAAAACCAATGAGTACTCAATCTATAGAGTGAACTAATTACGCCTTGACCTATGTGACGGACCACCTCGACCCCGACGATCTCCACCACCACGATTATTCCTACCACCAGAACGAGGTTTACGAGGCTTGTCACGTTCACGGGCTTCTTCCACACTCCAGCCCTCTAATACAGCCTGTCGTGACAAACGAATCTTTCCATTCGCATCAACATCAGTCACCATCACAGTTAATTCTTCACCTACCTTAGCAACATCCTCAACCTTTTCTACACGAAAATCAGCCAATTGACTTATATGCACTAACCCATCACTACCGGGTATAATTTGAACAAAAGCTCCAAATGGTTCAGTACGAACCACTTTGCCGGTGTAAATCCGACCAACCTCAGCACTTTCTGTCAAAGCCTCAACACGAGTGCGAGCCTCCTCTGCAGCTGGTCCTTCGGGAGCCGCTATAAACACACGACCATCATCTTGAACATCAATCTTAGCTCCAGTTTCCTCCTGAAGTGCACGAATTGTCTTGCCTCCTGGTCCGATCACCGCACCTATTTTATCTTCTGGGACAGTTACCACTATCATACGTGGTGCATAAGGTGACATATCTTCACGGGGCATATCAATATGGTCAGTCATTACACCCAATATTTCCAAACGAGCCTCCCGTGCCTGTAACAACGCCTCCTCCATAATCTCTGCAGTAATTCCAGTAATTTTTATATCCATTTGTAGAGCAGTAATACCAGCGTCAGTACCTGCTACCTTAAAATCCATATCGCCCAGATGATCTTCCATTCCTTGTATATCAGTGAGAATGACGTAACGTTCATCCTGTTTCACCAACCCCATTGCAATCCCCCCAACTGGCTTCTTGATTGGCACACCAGCATCCATCAAGGCTAATGAAGATCCACAAACTGATGCCATAGAAGTTGACCCATTGGAAGAAAGTACTTCAGAAACTACTCGCAATGTGTAAGCAAAATCATCTTCATCTGGTAAAACAGTTCTTAATGCTGTTTCAGCCAGAGCACCATGACCTATCTCACGTCGTTTGGGACCACGCAAAAACCAAGTCTCACCAGTACTGTATGGTGGAAAGTTATAATGATGCATATAACGCTTTTCATTCAATGGAGAGAGAGTATCAAGCATCTGTGCTTCACGTGGGGTTCCAAGAGTCGCCAAGCTCAGTACCTGAGTTTCACCTCTAGTGAACAATCCCGAACCATGTGCCCTCGGGCTAAGACCAGTCTCAGCCGCAAGCGATCGAAGATCACTGGATCCGCGTCCATCGGGTCGCACACCATCTAAAATACGGTTACGGACTTCCGCCTTCACGACATTACTAAATGAAGTCTTTACATCACCGAGTTCTACCTCTTCATTGCCATCATACTCTAGTAACAAATCATCCTTCAGCGCATCTAATGCTTGATCACGCAAGGATTTTTCATCATTATCTCGTATTGCAGAAACCACCTTTTCTTGAACTTTATCAACAATCTCTTGCTGTAGTTTATCGTCTATGGAAAAACTCTCATAGTCATCACGTTTTGGTTTTCCAACTTCGGTTGCCATTTTGTCTTGCATATCAATTAAAGGTTTTAAAGACTCATGCCCAAAGGTAAGAGCTTCAACCATTGTTTCTTCTGGCACCTGATCAGCACCACACTCGACCATCAGTATTGCATCGCGTGTACCAGCAATACGTAGATCAAGTACAGATTCAGCCATTTGCTCAAAAGTGGGGTTTACGACAAAATCTCCCTCTATCATCCCAATCCGTACTGCACCAACCGGACCCTCATAAGGAGATATACCAAAGGGAATATCAGAAATAGTCAATGCTGCACTAGCACCAACAATTGCTAGGATGTCTGGCTGGATACTTCCATCCACAGAAAGAGCGGTAATAATAATTTGTACTTCATTACGCAGATCTTTTGGAAAAAGTGGTCGTAATGGTCGATCGGTCAAACGACAGGTCAGTATAGCACCTTCGCTAGCACGACCCTCCCTTCTGAAGAATGAACCCGGTATACGACCAGCTGCATACAGTTTTTCTTCGAAATCAACACTCAGTGGAAAGAAATCTATTCCAGGTCGGGCATTTGAAGACATAGTAGCAGTAGCCAGCAACATTGTGTCACCCTGTCTAATGGTAACTGCTCCACCAGCTAATCCAGCTAACTTACCTGTTTCGACAATTATCTCTTGTCCACCTACATTACTCGTAAATTTTTTGTGTTTAGACATTAAAAAACCCTCCATAATAGGACAGCAAATACTCCATACAAAAGCATAGAGTAAAACAAAACTTTGATTTTTCCGAAATGGAGGTCAGGGACTGGAAACAGGAGAGGAAGCATGCACAATATATTGCTTCCTATTCTCTATCCAATGCCTCACCATGCAGTCCGGACTCTAACTTACATTAGTAACTGGCCAATTAAGTTGCCAGCATTTTCCATGTGAATTAATAACCTACTTAGCTGCGCAATCCAAGCTGCGCGACAATCTCTGCATATCTTTCAGGAACATTGCGCTTCATATAATGCAGATGCCTTCTACGCTGACCAACCAACTTTAATAGTCCTCGTCGAGAATGCTCGTCTTTCTTATGTTCTCGCAAGTGATCAGTTAGATACAGAATCCTATTGGTCAAGATAGCAACTTGCACTTCTG
Source organism: uncultured Anaerolineales bacterium (assembly GCA_963934935.1). Classification (GTDB taxonomy): domain Bacteria; phylum Chloroflexota; class Anaerolineae; order Anaerolineales; family UBA11657; genus UBA11657. Next base: position 255 of record CAWWAV010000194.1, on the reverse strand, counting down.
GCGAACCAGTATCACTAGGATCACGCTGAAATTCCTTAATTATGTCTGCTTTTGCATCTCTAGAAAGTGTCATGACATTTATCCTTTTGTCACCATTTGACCAGCTTTCCACTCAATCTATATGCCAATCAAAGGTCAAGTCAATAGGTCGAAATTATACCATACAGAATTAAGACAAATTAGATACTTATTATTGTCGGATTTTTCAATCGAGAAGAAAATATACTATAACCTAATATGATTTAGCAAAGTAAG
>CAWWAV010000193.1:0-2962 GCA_963934935.1 uncultured Anaerolineales bacterium | reverse complement strand
CATGCAGCTGCAGCTGGATTCACAATTAAGGAAGAGAACTGGGCTGAATTTGTTGAACATTTGGAGAATATTGCTGAAGATGGCCTGAAAGATGTGGATTTGAGACCTGTTTTGCATATTGATGCCGAGGTTAAAGGTTCAGATATCACTCAGAGACTTGCAAACCAACAATCTTTTTTCGAGCCATCTGGAATGGCAAATCCTCAACCCCTTTTTATATGGCGTGGTGCGCGGATACAAAGCAAGCGGCATGTTGGTCGAGATGACAAACATCTAAAGCTGAAGTTTGAAAGTGGACAAAATGGCAGCTTAGATGCTATAGCGTTTGGTCTGGGTGATAGGTATGATGATTTGACCGATGAAGCGGATTTAGTATTTGCTTTGGAGATCAATGAATGGAATGGTCAAACTAATAAACAATTGAATGTCAAGGATATAAGGCCTTCTGAGTAAAGCGGAATGCTAGTATCCATAATATCAACATAGTTATACTTGTCCAAAGTCCCACCTGCCAGCTTAGTGGTTTATACTGAAACACGACTCGGTTATTGCCTGGTTCAAGTTCTATTGCAGAAAACAATCCATTTGTGCTGAAGATATTTATTGGTTCTCCATTAATCGTAGCCTGCCAGCCAGGGTATGCAGTTTGAGCTAATATGAGTATAGATGGTTCCGAACTGTTTGTATCAATTTCTATCTCATGTGCGCTATATTTTCGTATATTAGTACTACCAGTGAGTTGCGTATCCTCGTCAATTGGTAGTCTGTTTACCATGTATGCTGGTGGGAACACATTCAAGTTCTCATAAACCTTTACGTCTCCCGAGTGTACGAGTCGATAAGGTCCTAGAGTGAGTGTATTGAATGTGTTGGTACGCTCATCTATTAGAGCTGCCCCCTTGATCTTTATAGGTTCATTTGCGCTTATGATTTCAATTGATTTAATGTGCATTGGTTCGATCATTTGTAAGCGGATTGCGTTTGATGTAGCTTTTGATGGAATAGTCAGTGAATGTATTTGACCGTTTTGTTGAGTAAGATTTACATCTCCTAAGGATGCATCTCCAGATTGTGACGGTTCTATAATAAGTCCTATGCTGGTAGCTTGAAAGTCAGATGCTGCAGGGATTGTGATGGATTCCAATGGCTTTAGCTCAATCTGCATTTGTAAATCATAAAAAACGTTATCAAGCCAGATATCATTCAGTTTGTCGGTTATCAGCCAGCGTGTATTAGTTATGTTCAGTATCCAGTTGGGTGGGGTGATTTTAATATTCTCACGCAAGCGACCGTCTTCAGAAACATTCATATTAGGTAGTAACTTAGAAAAGAATTGCGCATAGGCACGTGTCGGTAGGATGCCGCCGTCATAACCATCGAGAGATGATATTTGCCAAACTTGAGAAAGGTTGGGAGATAGTACTGATTTGGCTTTTGCAGCATTAATAGCTATCTCAGTCGCTTCACTTGATAGAGTCTTGTTTAGGCGTTGACGTAACATGACAAGATCGCCAGGGTCAAATAGTAGACTGGAGTAGGATAATACCCGTCCCTGATTACTGTCATTATCGTGGTGTACGAGTAGTGGCGTCATTGGTGGGCGAATGTCGTAGTACGCATCTGGAGTGGTGAGTTTATTTAATGGTAGATTTAATGATGCAAGGCCCAATTCTATAAATATCAGTAACGATAGCAGTGTGGTGCGCAGCTTGTTAGATGTTTGTTTTACCACAAGGATTGAGATTATAAGTATGATTGTCCAAAAATATAAGTCAGATGAATCTGGAGGGGGCAAAGGACCAGTTTCTCCTGGAGGTGTGTAGTTGGTAGTTAGGTAGTTTAGCGTAATGAGAACTGAAACAAATAGAGAAGTTAGTATGATTTGAGGCGTATATGATTTCTGGGCACGGGTTCTTAGTGAGTCGTACCCATAGCCAGCTAATAGAGCGGCCCCTAATGCCCAAAGTACTAGCCATCTAGCTGGAACCCTGAACAGATTGAATCCAGGCGCAAATTTGGTCAATATCCAATATATTGGATTGTGTGATCCCATTGCGAGTGTAATACCGATAAGAGCTAGTGCAAGTGCAGGTAGAATTAATCTTTGGTTAGGCTTGTGTGATATTTGATAGCAGCCTAGTATTCCTAACATCAGCGCTGGAATACCTAAATATCCTATGAGCTCAGTGAATACTGGACGTCCAAATGCTGGTAACAGTGCGTGTCCAAGCATTTTGGGATGCACCGAAAAGGACAGTGCTTCACGCATTGAGAGGCCATCACTACGGAGAGATAGTTGTGATAGCTCGAAAGCGGGAATAATTTGAGCTGCTGCCAAGAGAAATGCTGCTATTAGACAACCAAAAATTGGTATTAGAATACGTGCATTACTTCTTGCTAGTATCAACCATAAATCAGTCTTCCGAGATGACGAATGTGTAATTGTGCAAGAAATCGAGGTACAACACCAAATTATTACAGATAGTATAGATATGAAACTAGATTGTGTATGACCTGATAACAACTGTAATCCGATCAACATAGACAATATCAGTCCACTACGTATTAGCTTGTTTTGTGTTTTGATGTCCTGGATCATTCTATTCGCAGCTAGCAATATCCAAGGAAGCCAAGCTAAGGCTTGTAATTGATTCACTTGCTCGACCTTCGCAGTCATATGACCCCCAAGTGCAAACAGTAAAGCTGCAATAACAGCTGCACTTTTGGATATGCCTAGGGAATGCAGTGCAAGTTTGTAAGTGCCAAATGCTGCTATCCAGAGATGAGTGATGATGGCTATTTTTACTGCATTTGTAGTGTTGAATGGTGTGAGTAGCCAGTTTGGCGGATAAAGTACACCAGCTTGAGGATTGGCCAAAAACGGAGATCCCATGAAAATATATGGATTCCATAGTGGGATCTGTCCGGATAGAAATGTGCGTGCGCGATGTTCCCAGTATGG
>CAWWAV010000192.1:0-2972 GCA_963934935.1 uncultured Anaerolineales bacterium | reverse complement strand
ATGACATCTTTAGAAGACCTGCCTTTGTTAGTAGGCTTGCTATTTCCAATGAGACTCTTTACCAATACCATACGACATGCACTTAGAAAAGGTACAGCATCACAAGCTGCTTGCAATTCAGCAAAAGACAAATTGTTAGCTTGAAACTCACTAACATTCATTAGAATATTGTCCTTTGAGCCAAGATTTTCTATTAATCCTTTGACTTTTTCTTCTACTGCAAATTCATCATTTCCATGGATAAGTGTAACAGGAGGTAAAGTAGGAGGTAAAGTGCACATTCTGTGCAAGTGTAACATTAAGCTGCAATGACCATAAACTTATAACAAACTCAAAGGATCAATCTCAATCCTCCAACCAATAGGTAAATTTATGTTAGCTAATTCTGCCGGGTCTGGACCACGTAAAATGACATGCCACCGATATCTGCCAGCTGATTTTGGAAAAAAACATGGTGCTGGTCCAATGACCTCAGTGCTACTAGCTCTGTATTTGCGAACTCTTGTCCGCAATTCATCGGCTATGGACAGTGCATCGGCTTCAACACGAACATGATTGCTGTTGTTACCCAGAAGTCGTACAAGTTTGCCAAATGGTGGATAGTTGTGGTGCCTCCTCAATTCAATTTCGTGCTTATAAAATCCATCATAATCATGGGCTGCAGCCGCAACAATAGCATGATGATCAGGCATATAAGTTTGCATAACAGCATGCCCTCCAAGATGGCTACGGCCTGAACGGCCCGCTACCTGGGTGAGTACTTGAAAAGTCCTTTCGGATGCTCGGTAATCTGGAAGTGTTAAACCAACATCGCAGGATATAGCACCTACGAGTGTAACTAGTGGTAAATCCAAACCCTTTGCTATCATCTGAGTACCAATTAATACGTCCGCTTTTCGATCAATAAATCTGTTCAGTATCTGATTGTGCGAACCTGTTGTTTTTGTAACGTCTCTATCCCATCGCAATGTCCGCACATTAGGGAAATAGCGCTTAACTTCATCTTCTACAGATTCAGTGCCTACCCCAAAGTGTTTGATGCGACTACTGTTACAGCTTGGGCACAACGATTTCGTATTGTGTCGCAAATTACAATGATGACAAACTAGCTTCTCTTGAGTGCTGTGATACGTAAAAGGTATGTTGCATCGCGGACATTCAAGGGTGTGCCCACAATCACGACAAAACACATAAGTTGCATGCCCTCTTCTATTAATAAACAGAATAGCTTGCTGCTCAGATTCAAACACTTTGGATAACGATTCCTTCAAGATACGACTAAACATAGACCTGTTGCCAGCTCGAAGCTCGTGTCGCATGTCCACAACTTCTACATCAGGCAACTTAATGAACTGGGATTGAAAATTGCTGTGCTCAAGAGGTCCTAGTAGTTCACTGTGACCCATTATTCTATCTGGTAAAGTTACCTTGATGAAATTTCTCTTGTTCGCAAATGTCATGCTAGTTAAATCCGGTGTAGCACTTCCCAGTATGCATACCGCTCCTAGCTGACGCGCATATTGCACAGCGGCATCTCTAGCGTTGTAATACGGAGGCTGTACTGGAGGATCCTGTTTATAAGCCTCTTCGTGCTCTTCATCAACAATTACAAGACCAATATTTGGCATAGGAGTAAACAGAGCAGATCGTGCACCCACTAAAACATCTAAATCTCCGGAGCGACACCTGCGCCAGGTATCATATTTTTCTCCAGCAGAAAGCTTGCTGTGAATTAATCCAACACGCGTTGAAAAACGCTCTACAAAACGGTGTACTGTCTGTGCGGTAAGAGCAATCTCCGGAACCAACACAATAGCTTGTTTACCTTGTCGCAACGCTTCGGATACAGCACGCATGTATATCTCGGTTTTGCCCGATCCAGTCACACCATGCAGCAAAAAAGGCTTTGGATCCGAGAGTACAAATGCCTCTTTCATCATACGCCAAGCATCATCTTGAGCTTTCACCAATTTAGGTGGCTTAGCAACCCCTACATTCAGTGCTAACAAAGAGTTTCGAACAGTCTCAACTTCCTTTAGAGTCACGTATCCCTGCTTTACTAAACTCCTAAGATCAGATATGTTGGCTCCAGTTTTAGAGTAAATCACCCTTTTATCCACGGATAAATTATTACTCAGCAAATACTTCAAAACATCAACACGCCTATCATGTGCTGCTTGTGAACGAATGCTAAGTTTTTTTTCAGTAAATTCCTGAATAGTGATTTCTGTATTTAAACGAACTACAGTTATGATCTTTGGTTTAACGTTAGGAGACGCAAGCACTGCAGTCTTTTTTATAACCCCTCTAGATACCAAACGTTCAATTACTGACTTCCAGTTCTGACCCTTCAGAATCCTTCCCAGCCGTCTGCCTAGTAAGGGTCCTTGTCTTTTAAGTAAAATTGTTATTTGTTTTTGAGAATCTGTGCGCAGCAACATACTATCGTCTACCAATTTATAAACATAGTCGACCCGTTGACTTAATCCCTGTGGCAACATCATCACAACACAATCAACAAGATTCGTATAATACTTTTTCGATAACCAGTGCGCCAAATCTAACTGGGGCTTGGTTAAAACTGGATGTGGGTCAAGTATAGATTCTACGTATTTGTAATTGGTTACATCAATAGGTGGGGTAGTACCCAAAGATACTACTATTCCCTGCACAATCTTATTGCCAAATGGAACTACGACTAGTAATCCAAAAGAAATCTTGTCACGCAGCTCATCAGAAACCTTGTAATGATAGGTGCTTGTTATCTTGGGAACATTAGGTAGTATTTCAACGTACAAATTGTTTCCAGATTTGAAAGCTGCGCGAACACACTAGTTTGCACCGTCATATATATTGTTATCTCTGAACCAATTTACCTCTTGCGATAGACCTTCCAACACCGAAGTCTTAGGATTATATCCAAGCATATTACGTGCTTTTTCTATATCGGCCCGTGTCTCCAGTTGATCACC
>CAWWAV010000191.1:0-2985 GCA_963934935.1 uncultured Anaerolineales bacterium | reverse complement strand
CACTTCTGTCAATACTGCTGTTGTTTGCATTTATTGCTCGAACAGTACCAACTCTCCCTAACCCTATCCCATTAAATTTGAGTTATGAAGGAACTGCAATAAGGTACGGATCAACACATAACCTATTTAATTTACCAATGATAGGATCATTAATATGGTTAGTCAATACAATAACTGGTCTTGTTCTACTTCGGAACAAAGATGAACGATTTGTGGTACATCTTTTATTGACAATTACATTGATAGCGCAGTTAATTATCTGGTTTACAGCTTTGACACTCACAAATACTATTTGAACCATATCTCTACATACGTCTGTTGTTAATTAGTTGATGTTAGATCACTTTTGTCTATGAACCAGCATGTAACCAATAATCTAACCAACCTTACCAAAACACCCGTAACTACCAGAAAAAAACTTAGTGTAGGATACTACTAGGTCTATAATCTACCTATGCGCTATTTTGCAACAAACAAATCTATCTTTGCAGGCATGATACTTGTGATATTGCCATTTCTGCTGTTTTGGCAAATTTGGTGGCCAAACAGTGATGACAGACATGTCTTTACTCAAGGGGATTTTGTTGCACAACACTACCCATTTCGTTCTTTTGCAGCAGAAGAAATACGTAGCGGACGCCTACCAATATGGGATCCTTACACATTTGGAGGATACCCAGCTATTTCAGAAAGTCAGCATGCAACCTTTTATCCTCTAGGATTATGGCTAGCGTTAGTACCAGATCCATTGCGATTCTTAGCCTTAGAAATTGAAGCAATTTTTCATCTAGGATTAAGTGCCTTGTTTACATTCTTGTTAGTGAAACACCTAACTAATAGTATGGGTGCGGCTATGTTGTCAGGGATATCTTTTGGATTAAGTGGATTTCTAACTTCATACCCTATGCTTCAAACTCCTATCATAGAGGCTGCTACATGGTTGCCTGCAGGACTATGGCTGGCTGAAATATCAGTCACAAAACACAAGCTTAACTTTGCTGCCATTGCAGGAGTTGCAATGGGATTCAGCATCCTTGCAGGACATCCACAAACAACTTCTTACTGCATTTTTGTAATAGTCACATATGTTCTAATACGTAGTTCCGCAAACTGGAAAGACGTACGTTTCGCTCTAACTGTTATATCAATAATCATCACTATAGCACTAGGATTAAGTGCAGCCCAATGGATACCCAGTGTTCAATTGGCATTAGAGTCCAATCGCATAGGGCTTTCATACAACGAAGTATCTGGTGGATTTGGCACTAATGCATTAATAGGACTTGTGCGCTCCAATACTGACGAGTGGTCACCGCTGTACGTGGGAATTTTACCGCTCTTGCTTGCATTAATAGGATTATGCCAACGACAAGTTGTTACATGGTACTGGGGAATCATATTCGTATTTTCTTTACTCTTGTCATTAGGACGCCACGGATTTATATATCCATTAGTGTACTCATTGGCACCTAATGCAGCATTGTTTCGTGGCCAAGAACGCGCTGCTTTCTTGGTTTGTTTTGCATTAGTCATATTAGCAGGTTATGGATACAAACAATTAATGCTCCAAAACTGGATACCCAAATGGATATTACCCATATCTATAATAATAGTCACAGCTGATTTGTGCATTGCTAATTATGGTGTCATATTACAGAAGCCACCTAAAGAAGGTTACTATAACCACACACTCGCAGTAAATTATCTTAAGAATCAGTCAGGTTACTGGCGAATTAGTAGTGAAGCATTGTTGCCAAGTGGGGGTAATGCTGGGAAAATATTTCATCTCCGCGATGTAACGGGTAATGGACCGCTTTCATTAGCTCATTACCACAAATTTATGAGGAAAGTACCGGAAATTCGATGGTGGCAGCTCCTTAATGTCCGCTACGTAATAACGCAACGCAGCATAGAATACCCTGGCGTTAATTTGGTTGCTAACATGACTCAGCCCAATATCTACCAACTAGATTTAGGTGGCAAACCTGTATGGATCACACACGACCTTGAGATTGTACCCAATCAAGATAATGCATTTCATGTCACCTCATCCATAAAATGGCTTGATCCATACCAAACAGCTGTGCTAGAAAAATCACCGTCTCCAAAACCAAAATCAGCAATAGATTCCGAAAGTGCAGTTTTAGTTAAACATAACAACCATTATATTGAAGCAGAAGTGAGCTTGAGTGCCCCAGGGATAATTGTTCTGAGCGAAATTGATTATCCAGGATGGAAGGTGAGTGCTAATGGCAAAACAATTGAAAGTTTGCGCGCATTTGGTTTGCTTCGAGCAGTATCTCTTCCTAGAGGGACATGGACAATTGTGTGGGAATATAGTCCAAGATCTGTACAGATGGGAGTGATCATTTCTGGATTGACCATATGCTTACTAGCATTTCTTCTTCGCAACACAAGCTACGCCAACAAACAACATTCACAATAATCTGTTAAATTTGAGCTAATGGTGACTATTAATATGCACCTCTACCCATAAAAACTTTCGGAATTGTGCGCAAAATCAAAATAACATCTAAAGGCAATGACCAATTTTCTATATAGTAAATATCCAACAAACACATTTCATCGAAAGCTATATCACTGCGTCCAGACACTTGCCACAATCCAGTAATACCTGGTAGCACATCTAGTCTCTGACGGTGCCAATGCTTATATTGTTTAACTTCCTTGGGAAGTCCAGGGCGTGGTCCTACAATACTCATATCTCCCTGCAAGACGTTAATAAGCTGGGGCAATTCATCTAAACTCGATCTACGAAGCCATTTTCCCATCCAAGTTAGGCGAGGATCCTCAGGAATCTTAAACAAAGGTGCAGCAGCTTGGTTCAATTGTGTTAGTTCATCTTGCTGACTTTCAGCATCAACAGCCATAGAGCGAAATTTATATATCTTAAATTTCTGGCCCAATCTACCCACACGGATTTGCGTAAAAAATATTGGCCCAGTGGATTCGAGTCGCACCAAT
>CAWWAV010000190.1:0-2993 GCA_963934935.1 uncultured Anaerolineales bacterium | reverse complement strand
TGTATGTAGGCTATGAAGGGCTATTTCAGACAGGCTAACACTACTTCCGTTAATCGCGTATACATGTCGATCGTGGATTTTCATGTCATTTGGTTTTGTGTCAAGCATTAAGGATGCTCGATCAAAGATTTGCTCGCGCACTTCTATTGCAGCTTTATGAACGGCACCACCAGATATGAAAGTTGTACTAGATGCATAGGCTCCAGTGTCAAATGGAGTGAAATCAGTATCTGATGAATAAACAAGTATGTCCTCTAGTGGTACGCCAAGGGTTTCAGCTGCTATTTGGGCTAATACAGTGTCAGAACCAGTACCTAGGTCTGTAGCACCTACGAGCACGTTAAAACTTCCATCATCGTTTATCTTTATACTTGCTGCACCCATGTCCAGTCCCGGTATAGCTGTGCCATGCATGCAGACTGCTATACCTAGTCCTCGACGTATGTAGGGTCTGTCCTCATCAATTTTCCAGGCAATATCTTTCTTTCGAGACCACTCAATTTCTTCTTGTCCTATATTGATACAGTCTGTTAATGCACATGAGGTCACTATCTGGGGCTCAATATCACTATCGTCAATTGCTTCACCTTCTCCTATAGCCCCTGTGATAGGTATTGGATCTCCTTCTTGTACCGCATTATGTTTCCTAAAATCAATTGGGTCTATTTTCATATCTAAGGCTATTTCGTCCATGAGGCACTCCAGTGCAAATTCAGCCTGAGGAGCTCCATAGCCGCGGTAGGCACCTGGAATGGGGATATTTGTATACACTACTTCACCCAAAAATCTCATGTTTGGGCAGCGATAGGTTGCTAGTCCACGCATGCCTGATACGCTGCAGACTGTAAGTCCATGAGTACCATAGGCGCCAGTATTTTCAACTATATGCAAGTCAAGCGCATTTAAAGTGCCGTCTTTCATAACTCCGGCTCGATAAGTTAGTGTTTGTGGATGCCGAGAGCGTGAACTGGTAAATTCTAGTTCTCTAGAGTATTCAAAGCGTACTGGTCTACCTGTAGCAAGTGTTAGGTGAGCACATAGGTCCTCAATGAGCATTTCTTGCTTCCCTCCGAAACCTCCACCCAATCTCGGTTTGATTACTCTGATACGTTTAACAGGTAAGTTTAGTAGTGGAGCAATCATCCGCCGTACATGGAATGGGACTTGTGTGCTGCTTCGGATAACTAATCTGTCTTCTTCATCCCAATAAGTGACTACTACATGAGGCTCAATATGACCTTGTTGCACTTGGTGTACTTTATATGTGCGCTTATAAACATGATCTGAATCTGTAATTCCTTGTTCTAAATCTCCGATATTTGCCTTTATTTCAGCTGCCAGATTTCGTTCAGGTGATGCAATTGATACAGCATCAGGCTCATCATGTATTTGAGGAGCATCAGATTTGAGGGCTTCTTCAGCCTCAAATACAGCTGGTAATACTTCGTAATCCACTTCTATATACTTTAAAGCTTCCAGTGCAATATCAGATGTTTCAGCTGCTAACACAGCTACCCGGTCCCCAACATACCTGACTTTAGAGTCTAAACTCACCTGATCCCATGGAGGTGGGTTAGGATATGATTGACCACCGCTGGCATAAATCACTCTTGGTATGTCAGCATATGTGAGTACTGCATGCACCCCAGGAATTGATAAAGCTTTGGAGGTGTCTATATTTGTTATTCTAGCATGTGCATGTGGGCTGGTCAGAAGTGCTGCATGCAGCATGTTGGGCAATTCAATGTCATCTGTAAATACTGGACGTCCTTTTGCTAGTCTAACCGCATCAACTTTAGGTTCTGGATGTCCAACAACATCTGTTGTTTCAGTAGTTGTAATTGTTGAGATATCAACACGTGGTTCAGTCAACACATTCCCTGAAGATTGTAGCGAATCTGGGAAATCTGGTATCTTTGGCTCATCAGTAAGGTAGATATCTCTTACAGATATACCAGCTCTTTCTATGGGTGGAGGCGTTTCTCCGCGTATTAGCTTGGCTGCTCGTAAGACGGCTTGCACAGGTTTAATATAGCCTGTGCAGCGACATAATACTCCACTTAGTGCGTCACGAGCTTCGTGTTCAGTTGGATTATCATTTGTGTCAAGCAATTCTTTTGTTGCTAGTATCATTGCAGGGGTACAGTATCCACATTGGATAGCACCAGTATCGACAAATGCCTCTTGAATAGGATTTAGTTTGTGACGATGGGTGATACCTTCAAGAGTTTCAATTGTTTTGCCTTGCACTTGACCTGAGAGCAGGACACAAGTTGGAGATAGTTTGCCATCAATTAGTACTGAGCATGCTCCACATTCGCCGGTTTCACACCCGTGTTTTACACTCCACAACCTGTTGCGTCGTAGCACAGCTAGTAGCGATTCGTTAGGAGCACAAGTTAGTGTAGTATCCGTACCGTTAAGATTAAACTTTATATCCATTATTGTTTTGATAAGCTTTTTTTGATAGCGCGGACTGTTAAGATAGTGGCTATTTCAATGCGATATTCTGCACTTCCAAGATAGTCGCTATATTTGTGGTCTGCAGAGTCTTTGATTGCTTCATAGATCATACTTTTCATTTTGGAGATGCTTAGATTGACAATAGATGAGTCTATAGTTTGTATGGCAATTGGTTGTTCACTTATTCCAGATATTGCTATGCGTATGTCAGTGATGTTGTCTTCTTGAATTATTAAGGCAACTGCAGAACAAACAATGGATTTATCAAGTGGTGTTCGAGATACTCTTTCCAAGCTAGTATTTACTGATTGTATTGGGATTCTTATTTCAGTTATTATGCTATCGGGATTAAGATCGATAGGTTGTATAGGAAACTCATAAACATTGTCTGGGTAACAAATAGCATTTGCTTCGAGAATCATTAGAGCTAAGCATAGTTCTGGAGAACTTTTGACCGACAACAAAGTTCCGCTTAAGCTGGCCAAATTACGTAATCCGCGATGTGTGGCTATTTGCGCAGCATATGACAG
>CAWWAV010000189.1:0-3011 GCA_963934935.1 uncultured Anaerolineales bacterium | reverse complement strand
TAAGAAGTTCTGCAGATTACAGAAGGAATATGGTTAAAGTTCTGACACGTCGTGCCCTGTCCTGTATATTGAATAATGATGTAATAGGCGGCTTTCCTGATGAACCCGTACTTCTTGGAGGGGGAGTTGAAATAGGTAAAAAGTCATTCCTCCCTAGATCCTGGTCAGTAAATAACACACAATCGGATCTACCTATACTTACAAGAGTGAATGGACATAAATATGAAGTAAGTGGTGCTAGCAATAAAACTCTCATGAATATGTTGAGGGATGATCTTGGATTGGTAGGCACAAAGGAGGGTTGTAGTGAGGGTGAGTGTGGTGCATGTACTGTCCACTTGGATGGTGCAGCAGTCATGTCGTGCTTGGTTCCAGCCCCTCGTGCGCACGGAGCAGATATTGTTACCATTGAAGGCATCGCGGATGAAGATCATCTGCATCCACTTCAGCAAGCTTTTATAGATAGCGGTGCTGTGCAATGTGGATATTGCACTCCAGGTTTATTGATGTCGGGAGTAAAATTACTGTCAGAGGTTTCGAGGCCTAGTCGTAGTGAGGCTGAGCAAGCCATTACAGGTAACTTATGTCGTTGTACCGGCTATTATAAGATATTTGATGCCATTGAACGTGCTGCTAACTCTATGAGTTAAGTGATTAGATGATATCGACATGACAAGCAAAATTGGCGTAGATATTACTCGAATTGATGCACTCGATAAAGTCACTGGAAAAGCTCTATTTCCAGCAGATCTTATGTCCCCTGACATGCTGCACATGAAGATATTGTTTGCAGGCCGGCCGCATGCTAGAGTCAGAAGCATCGATGTAAGCAAAGCAGAATCTTATCCAGGAGTGATAGCTATATTTACTGCTTCAGATGTGCCTGTTAATGAATATGGTCTGATTAATGCTGATCAGCCGGTTTTAGTTGGTCCTGATTCCAACAAAGAAGGTGCAGATATAGCTAGGTTTGTAGGGGATCAGTTAGCTTTAGTTGTTGCTGAAACCGAAGAAGCGGCTATGAAAGCTCGCGAACTTATTCTAGTTAATTGGACTGACCTGCCGGTTGTTACTGACCCATATAAGGCAATGAAATCAGATGCGCCAGTTCTTTTTGAGTCTCGGGACTCAAATATCATTAAACATAATAGGATACGGACAGGAGATATAACAAGCGCATGGAAGAATTGCGAGGCCATAGTTGAGAGTGTATACCGCACACCATGGCAGGAGCATGCCTATTTGCAGCCCGAAGCTGGAATCTCTTACATTGATTCTGATGGGAGAATTACTGTTGAAGTTGCAGGACAATGGGTGCATGAAGAGCAAAAGCAAATAGCGCATGCACTTGGCATACCTATAGATCAAGTGAGGGTTATCCATCCGGCAATTGGTGGCGCATTTGGAGGTAGGGAGGATGTATCTGTGCAGATAGTTTTGGCATTAGCAGTGTGGCATTTGCATCAGCGCGGAATAAAGCGCCCAGTCAAGATTGTTTGGAGTCGTGAAGAATCAATAGTAGGTCATCACAAACGTCATCCGTATAATATTTATGCAAAATGGGGTGCTAGTTCTGACGGTAGAATACTGGCAGCTGAGGTAGAGATGGTAGCTGATGCTGGTGCCTATGAATACACATCAGCAAAGGTTTTGGGTAATGCCACACTACAATCTACTGGTCCTTATGATATTCCCAACGTCAGCGTTGATGCTTATGCAGTTTACACAAACAACGTGCCAAGCGGTGCTTTCAGGGGTTTTGGAGGTCCTCAGGGTGCGTTTGCTGCGGAAAGTCAGGTTAATAAATTAGCTCAGAAATTGGGTTTAGATGTGATTGAAATGCGTCGTCGTAATCTCATTAGTGAGGGTTCTGTGGGTCAGTTCAATGCAGTATATCCGGAGGGAGTCACAATTAGGCAGGTGGTGGAAGAATGTGCTGCTAGGTCAAATTGGCCTATCACTCGGTCGGACAATTCTTTGCCACCTAACATACGTAGAGGTTATGGGTTTGCATGTGCATTAAAGAATGTTGGATTTTCGTTTGGTTTTCCAGAAGAGTGTTGGGCTAAGATTGAATTACATGGTGGATCAGAAATAGAAAGGGTGGTTTTACATCATGCTGGATCAGAATGTGGTCAGGGTGCGCACACCGTTTTTGTGCAAATGGCAGCTGAAGCTTGTGGGGTACCCATTGAGTGTGTTCAGCTTGAAACTGCAGATTCGGCTTTAACAAAAAACTCAGGTAGTGCATCTGCATCTAGAATGACTTTTATGGCAGGTAATAGCATTCGCGGTGCTGTTGATTTGGCGTTAGAGAGTTGGAAATCAGAGGAACGACCAGCAATTGGAGAATATAAGTTTGTACCGCGACAAACTACTGCTTTAGATGCAGAAACGGGAGAGTGTGATCCAAACATAACATATGGATATGTTGCTCAGAGAGTGGTTGTTGAAGTGGATATTGAAACAGGTCACATAAGGGTTGTAGATGTCATGTCAGTAGATGATGTCGGTAGGGCAATAAATCCTATACAGGTAGCAGGTCAAATTGAAGGTGCTGTAGTTCAGGCACATGGATATACTTTGCTAGAGAATTTAGTTTCACGGGATGGATATATAGAAACAGCGCATTTTTCTAACTATCTAATTCCTACTTCACTAGATGTCCCTGAGCGTGTCGAAGCCGTAATACTTGAGTATGCAGATCCACAAGGTCCTTGGGGTCTGAGAGGTGTTGCTGAGATGCCCTTCTTGCCGTATGCTCCAGCTATTATTGCAGCTGTAAATGATGCTACTGGAATATGGTTTGATGAATTTCCTCTCATTCCTGAGAGAGTATTACGAGGCCTTGACCATTCAGAATATGGTTAGTGATCGCTTCACTATTTTAGTACGTGGCGGAGGAGACATTGCAACTGGCTCTATTTATAGACTGTATAAGGCCGGGTTTTCGATTGTTGTACTAGAAATTGAGAGTCCTCGGGTTGTTAGAAGACAAGTTGCTGCGGCTC
>CAWWAV010000188.1:0-3014 GCA_963934935.1 uncultured Anaerolineales bacterium | reverse complement strand
TTATAGCCAAATCAATAATGCCGTCAGACGAATATGCATGGGTTCATGTATTAGTAGGTGTATCAGCTGTACTAGGACACAACCATTCCATATTCCTTAGAGAATCGATAACTGACCCTAAGACAGGTCGTAAGAAGACTATATTGCGAGGTGGAGCCGGTGGAGTAACAACAGTAGGCGGTGCAATTGGATTATGGGTATGGACTGGATCCATAGTTATACCAGCAGGAGCTGCAATTTTGTTCGGAATAGGATATGCTTCAGTTGCTACCATGTCAGGCGCAATAATGACAACAATAATTATGATGGTTCGATCCAATCAGGGTTTACTACCTAGCGCTTACATCTATTATGGCGTGCTGTGTTTGTTACTACAACTATGGGCTCTCCGCCCTAACATTAGACGCCTAATTAACGGGACAGAAAGATTAATAGGATGGCGGGCCAAACGTATGACTGGCAACATGACTGCAGACCCGACTTCAATCAAACAGGACTAAAATCACAATGGCAAAAAAACGTAATACTAAACGTAAGACGAGTTCATCCAATATAGTTTTAGTAGTTTTCGGAGTAATGGTAGTGATCGCAATGGTATTGGGTCCGCTACTAACGTTACTAGAATAATCGCAAGTGTATAGCCTTTCTAATGCACAGATATATTTCCCGATCCACTACACTATCTGCAACATTACAAGCACACTAATCACGAGAATAGTAACAAGGCTATATTCCACAATGGAATGTAAATTACTCACCATCTCTGATAGATTCCTAATTACCCCAACGGAAATGTGTAGTACTAAAAGCAATGATATAGCAACAACAATCGGTGGCAGCGCTAAATAACCTAGTACCCACACAAGCTCACCAATGATCAGACCTATAACAAAACTGTTCCAACCAACCCTTGAGACTGACAAACCATAACCATATAAAAACCGAAAGCTTAATAGTGCTGTTATAACCATTGCCGCTATCGCCGAAATAGCAGCTCTAACCTGGATGTTTACCAACCAAAATAACCACAGCAACCCTATTGGATAGTACAAAGCAAGCAATCTAATGCGCACAGAATTTAATACCGGAAATTCTACGGACCTATATTCTGTTATCAATACTAATACCAAAAAGGCCATACCACATAGTAAGCCTGCCAACCATGCAGACCCCATTGGCCAACTATCAAGCACGATCCCTATTATTACAACCGCCAACATAGGGCCAATGCTATGATAATATGGCCTAATATTATGGTGATCGCCTTTAAACAGCACATGACTCCTTATCATCATGTCTGTTCCAGAAATTACAGAGGCTGTAACTAATAGTATCATTATTGTTTGACTATCAACCCAAAAGTGCAATGGCGACCCAAACAACACCAACTTCACCATACGTGCCGGTATTTCCAGAAATCGAGAAACCACATATCCTAATGCAAGAACTGATGTCAGTAAACTTAGTTTGTCCATTTCTAAGATGTTTTTGCTATATTGCTTCTCCATATGTATATTCTAGCAACAGCATATAACCATGTCAAAACAAACTCAAGAGTAATTTATCTATGTTACTACTACTAAAACAACTATTTTTAATATCGCTTGGAGTAATAATAGGAGCACTAGTTAATTACCTAGCTGATCAATTACCTTCAAAAAAACGTCTGTCATATCCACACTGTAGTCACTGTTTCAAGCTACTAGAGCCTGCAATGTGGTTCGCATCAATTAGTTTTATTATAGGTAGTTGCAAGTGTGGCAACAAGATATCACTCAGATCAATCTTGTTGGAACCACTTTTTGCCATATTGCTGCCATTAATTGATGGGTTTACACCTACTAGTCCTCATTTCGTTATAACTACTTTGCTCTTAGCTTGTTTCTTTCTAATCATTGTGATTGATATAGAACACAAACTCATCCTAAACTCAGCAATAATCCCCGCCGCATTCATTGCACTAGCGTATGGTATACAAACAAACAATCAAGACATATTAATAATTCTGGCAACAGGAATAGCAGGGTATCTATTCATGCTACTCATATTTTATGGCGGAAAACTTTATTGGAAATTATCGCTCAAGAATAAGGGTTTATCTAGTGACTTTGTCGTGTTTGGAATGGGAGACGTAAAACTCGGAGGACTCATAGGTTTGGCAACAGGATGGCCAGGACTCCCTCAAGCTATAGCAGTATCCTTCATAAGTAGTGGTATAGTTGCTATCGCTATCAGAATAAGTAGTAAATATAAACCTTTTACTATGTTTCCATTCGGTCCCTTTCTAATACTAGGTGCTTTGATTGCCTTATTCCTTGCATGATTGAAATAACACTCACAAACACTTATATTTATTCTGATTGACCTCAAAATCCAGTAATGCACTTCTCTGGCTCTTGACGCTGAGATATAATCGTTTGTAATGACCAGATCAAGAATATCGGATCATATCACAGAAGTATATCTAGCAGCGAGTACACTAATGTTTGTTGGTTGGGGAGGACTGCTAGCACTGCTTTTGCTTACGGTACCACATGTGTTCGCAAGATGGATGTTTTTTCTGCTCGCTCTATCGGCTTTAAGTGGCACAGCAATACCATTTATCATATTTCTTTCAAAACGCTTTGGTAAAACGCCTATAAGCGTCGATGTGCTTATGAGAAGAGCAATATGGGTTGGAGTTATTGGGTGCATTCTTGCATGGCTACAATTAGGACGTGCTCTCACCTGGACTATTGGTCTACTCATAGTCAGTGTTATAGTGGCAATTGAATGGCTAATAGAAATACGTGAGCGTAGTCTATGGAATCCCGAGAACACCAATGAAGAATGAACATTTGCGCTCACTACCATCAGTAGATAAACTGCTAAATGTAAAAGACATACAAGTGCTTGAAGGATCATTTGGACGCCCTCTTATGATTGAAGCAGTCCGTAATATCATCAAGAGCGAACGCGACAATCTCCTCCAAAACGATAATGCCCGAGTAGCTAGTTATAATGAGCTGACAATT
>CAWWAV010000187.1:0-3024 GCA_963934935.1 uncultured Anaerolineales bacterium | reverse complement strand
TCTCCCTAATCTTGCTTCTGCTGTGCTAATCATGTTAGTTATCTCCTTTATATATAATAAATGTTGATTAGTTAATAAATTGCCTTCAATTGTTTCCTTAAGTTCTCCCGTTATATTTTTGTGGCAAAAGCTCGACTAAGTCCAAATAGAGAGATCGGCCACAGTATTACTCCACCTAAGAGGAAGATCGGGGCTATAAGAGTTGGGGTAAGTCCAAGTGATTGACCGAAGAAGCTAAGTGATTGCAGGACTATAAACAATATGGAAGCACCTTTTCCAGCTAAGACACCATATCGCGGTATCAGTTCGCCACCATCTGCATTTATTGCGGTCCATACCCATATTGACAATAATAAGAAGCTTCCAAAGGTAAATGTTCCCAGCATATCTTCTACCTGGGTTGGTGTTACACCTTGGTCCCATACGCTTTGTGCAACTGCAGTGGGTGCTAGGTCTCTAACTGCCCACATAGTGTTAATTGCAATCATCATGTAGCTCATAACTCTAAATACAGGTTTGTCATCTGCTACGAATAGCTTCATGGCTAATACAACGACAAACACGCTCGCGACGTCCTGAGCAAAGTTAATTAGGTTATCCACTGGACCCCACATAGAGTCATATGAATTGGCTGCCCCACTAGCTGCGCCTGTAGCAACATTGATGACAATAGTAAGTACTATGCCTAGCGCTGCGACAATACTCATGTTTCTGCCTAATCGGGCTTCTGCTGATGTGAACATTTTTGCATATCCTCCTGTGCGTTAAGTTTGATATCGACTATATATTTGTGTCTCTATATATGTGTTTCGTCTATAACACCAGTATATAAAACACAAAATGAGTAAGATAGATGCGCTCGGTATTTGTTTGTGCAATACACAAATGATGACGCTGGTTTTACCAGCAAAGTGATTGTTCTAAGTTGTTCGGAGTATTTCGGTGTTAGTAGTGAGTCGGGGCGGGCGGATTTGAACCGCCGACCCCTGCAACCCCATTGCAGTGCGCTACCGGACTGCGCTACGCCCCGACGTTTGTGCGATTATACCAGTGGCAATAGGGGGAGTAAAGTAATGTTAGAAATCGCCACTTAGTAGACTGTCTGCTAGCCTATCTGGCTTGTGACGATACTCGTCCCAGGGTATTTTTCCCGTTACAATTTCGCTCAGTATATTGGCCAAGCCATTGTTTACTGGAGCTGCTAAGCCGAGTGCTTTAGCGTGTCGATGTACCGTCCCATTAAGGTAGGAAATCTCGGAGTGTTCTCTATTGGCTAGTAAATCGGCATGGAGTGATGGGTATTTGGCACCTCTGCCTTTAGACACTCTATTTGTTAGTATTGAGCGATAACTCCAGGGAGGCAGCCGTTTTATGGCAAATGCTAACCAATGAGAAGGCGTCCTAGGTAGGCGGACAATTGGCAATTGCATTCCTTTCATTACAGCAAGTGTTTCTTCTATAGCAGTGATTTCTAGTCTGAATAGACGATCGTGCTCAAAGATCTCGTTTGGTTTAATATCGCATATAGCTGCAGTCGCATTGGCAAGAATATTTGTTATGAGCTTTGACCATTTCATTGCTTTCGCATTGGGATGTAGTAGTGTGTGAAAGCCAGCTGTATTTAGTGCTTTCCATATTTCTAGAGAGTAGGGGTGGCCAGCTGCTATTCCTATTCCTCTCTCACGATCTACATTTACAGCACCAATCTTTGATATTGAGACTGCAGAAGTGACTGTGCCTGGTATAACATTTTCGATTCCGAATGCATCTGACAACAAATCTTCGTTATCAACCCCATTTTGTAGGCAGAGTACAGTCGGGGATATTTTCGAAGCTGATTGAAGTAGTTTGATTATTGTTGGAGTGTGAAATGATTTTACCGCTAATATAACGACATCTATTTTCTTGCTAGCCAAAACATCATTCAGACTGGTTGTTATTGTTGGTCTGGCCAATGAGGTGTTTCCCATCGAGCCAGTTAGTTGTATTCCATTGGCTTTGATTTGTTCAGCTGCTTTATCTTTTACAAGAAATGTTATATCTTCGCCAGCTGCAGAGAGTCGTACACCGACTAATCTTCCGATTGCACCTGATCCAAGAATTAGGTATGAAAATGCCAGGAGTTTGTCCTCCTTAGGGTTTGTCTTTTAGTACATTGACATAAAAGATAGATGCGATTGCTGCACCTGCGAGCGGACCGACAATGTAAACCCATAGTTGACTCAGATTGCCAGTTAGTAGGGCAGGGCCTAGAGTCCTAGCTGGATTGAGTGAGGCACCCGTAATAGGTCCGCCCATCAATATACAGAATGTTAATGTCGAACCTATGGCTAGTCCTGCTAGGTTGCCAGCTTTGCCGCTTATCGCCGTATTCATGATTGTATTGACGAGAAAGAAGGTAAGTATCATTTCTAGTACTAGTGCTTGTAATACGCTGATTGCAGTTGGGTCAAATTGTGTTGCTCCTAATCCGCTTGTACTGCCACCAAGCACGAATGACAATGCTGCTGCGCCCAAGATTCCTCCTGCAAATTGCATAATCCAATAGTTTATCGCTGTTTTGGTTTTTATTTCTCCAGCTATAAGCAAACCAAATGTGACGGCTGGGTTGATGTGAGTACCACTATGATGTCCGTATGCATATGCTAAACCAATAATAACCATGCCATGTGCTAAAGCAACAACTATTAATTCTCCACCTATTGCCGCTGCTCCTGCACCTATGAATATTAATGCAAATGTGCCGATCAGTTCCGAAATTGATGCCTTAAGGTTCATGCTTTTATTTCTCCTAGTGAGTGTTATTTATCTATCCGATGAACAGTGTAAGTGATTGTTTTAGATATATCTCATGTTTGTTACTGATAATTGTACTATTACTATGATGTTGGGGCGTTTACTCCAGTACACTCCCGACAAAAGCTTTAAAACCTCGCACATAATCAGTTGTTTGCATTGGGCGTTTACCTGGTGCTTGTATCTGCTGTAGTTGAAGCAAACCATCTCCAGTTCCTACTACTATAT
>CAWWAV010000186.1:0-3042 GCA_963934935.1 uncultured Anaerolineales bacterium | reverse complement strand
TAAGTCCTATTTCATCTAATGGCAACAAAGGCCTAAGTATTACCGCCCCTGACATAAACTTGTCAGAGTATTTACACTCATTGCATCAAAACAACCCAATTGCGGATATTATTCAACGCACACTTCTAGCGATAAATCACCATGACTCTATATCAGCTAATCTAACAATTACATCTACTATCCCAATCGCATCTGGCCTAGGTTCAAGCGCATCTGTATCCACAGCAATATCACGAGCTATAGTCAAATTCTTCGGTCACAACCTAACCGATGACACAATATCAGATATTGTATACAAAACCGAAGCTCTACAACATGGCAACCCCTCAGGGATAGACAATACAGTCATCGCACATCAAGTTCCCATGCTTTTCTCAAAAGCAACCCGGCCCAAACACTTGCGCCCAGCACAGTCTCTGTACTATGTGCTTGCAGATAGCAAAAAACCCAGCGACACTATCACCACAGTAAATTCATTTAGTAAACAACGTCTGCTTAAAAGCACTTTATTCAACCGCAATATCCGTAAAATTGGCAGATTAGCAAAGTCCGCCTCACTTGCCTTTCAAGACGGTGACCACAAAAAGCTAGGCGCACTAATGACAAATAATCATATATTGTTACAACAGTTGGGTGTATCAACCAAACAACTCGACAAGTTGGTCAATATAGCGATTCAGGCTGGAGCCACAGGTGCTAAGTTATCAGGCGCTGGATACGGCGGTCATATAATAGCTCAAGTCAGCAAACAAACTATGCCTACAGTTATCAAAGCTCTAAAGGCAACAGGCGCAAATCCACTAACGGCAATCATCAAACCACATTCATATGAATAGTCATTACACAAAACTAATTTATATCAAACTCGGCGGATCGCTTATTACTGACAAAAACAGTGAGTCCACTGTATACCCAACCATCATAAAGCACCTGGCAAAAGAAATATATAATTTCAGTTGTGCCAACCCAGCAGACAATATCATTGTCGGACATGGTGCCGGATCATACGGCCACATCCAAGCAGTTCGAAACAATCTACATCGATGCACCCACAGTCCCGAAAGGTGGGCTGGCGTTCTAGAAGTAGCGCAGGCAGTGTCCCAATTAAGCCGGATCCTCCAACAGGACCTACACCTAGCAGGACTACATACTAAGCTGTTCCACCCATCAGAATCAGCTATTTGTCGCGACAGGCAATTAAAGTCACTAGACGTAACCAACATAAAGCACGCACTCGACAGACATCAAATACCGCTAATACATGGGGACATTTGTTTTGACGAAACCTGCGGCGCATCAATCATATCTACAGAATCAATTTTTGCCTATATCAGCACAAAGCTACAACCAATCAATATATATATTGCAGGAACAGAGCCAGGAGTGTATGATAGCTACCCTAACGGCAACATAATTCCCGCAATATCAAATTCATCCAAGCACACTCTTTTCACAAACATAACTGCATCGAATTCCCCCGACATTACTGGTGGGATGAAATCTAAAGTAGACATTATGCTTAACCTAATTCGACTTTATCCTGACATCACAGTACACATATTCTCCGGCACCGACCCAGGAAATCTCACTGCCGCACTTAATGGCCAATACACTAAGGGGACTATACTTTCTGACAATCATCCTCATTCTTAATTACAATTTGGTCTATAATTACACCATAACCTAACCAATAAATACTGTGACAGCTCAAGCCCCTAACGATATACTGAAGATACCACGTGATGCAAGCCCTGACGAAATTGCAGCTGCGGTCAAGACACGCACCGCACATCTAAGGGATCTTACAGATGCATCCTCTCAACAGAAGTTAGCTGAAATCTACCAGGCCGCAGCATTTTTACTGTGGGAAACAAAAAACAATGCTCGCGCACGAACTGCTCCAGGCAGTATGACTCCAATCTCCAACGCTGCGCCTCCCTTACCGTCAGGCCGCAGGCGTAAACCGCCTCCACGGAATCGCAAACGGAGATCTGCACTAGCACCACTTATGATTATGGTCCCTACCTTAGCAGCTGTATCATTATTCTTACTATATCCCAACGACACCATGTCTGCCGCGTGGACACTAGTTGATAAATTTACAGAATTAACTACAGTTTCGTCTCAATCAACGACAGTCTCTGCTCTACCAACTCCTCCGGAAATACAACCCATACCAACTACAGATGTCATATCTTCGTCCCCAGCTTCAAATGCCGTGATAATAGCCACATCATCCACTTCCACGTCACTACCCGAGCCTACCGAAGACATGACCCCAACAAAGATCCGCGCCTGTGTCACTATATCATCACTAAATGTTCGTTCTGGTCCTAGTGCTTCTTACGAAAAACTATCTTATCTACTTGAGGGAGAGTGTGTAACCCTACTAGCTCAAAATCCCCAAGGAACATGGGCACTCATAGATACGCTTCCTCGTTCTTCGCAAGTGTCCGGGTGGGTATCACTTTCTTATTTGAGCTATACAGAGCCCAATAAACCATTGCCTGTCGCTACTGCAACCAATCCGCTACCCACACCTACGCAAGACTAAGAATACTGTATAAAGCCACCAGACTTAAGACTCAATAAATACTAAAATTACTTATAATGCAAGAAATTTTCTTTTTTGACGAAGGCGCTACTCCACTCCCTGCATCCGAGGTTCACATCGAACATGCTGCGGCTCAACCATACACTGATGGCACACGGGTTCAAGTAACAATAACATTGTCTCCGTTCCAGGAAAAACCCAATTTAGCAATTAGTATTGTCGATCAAAATAATGAAACTTTAGTCACTGCAGAAGTACTAGAGCCAATCTCCATCACTACAGAGATTACGCTTCACATCAAGCCGAGCGAACCTCACTTATGTCATACTCTAGTTGTTAACCTATACTACGAGGAAAACGAGTACCAAGACACGAAAGTTGTAGAATTTTATCCTGTTGGTAAAAAACCTACATCCTAAACATCGAGGTTGCGGACTTCTTTCGCATGAGTCTGTATAAATCGCCTACGTGGTGGCACAGCACTTCCC
>CAWWAV010000185.1:0-3045 GCA_963934935.1 uncultured Anaerolineales bacterium | reverse complement strand
AACTCGTGTGTTCTGAATGCAGGTCAGACAATAGCACAACGATTGATTAATTTTTTACTTTTCCACGCTTATACTACGCAATAGTACAGTAGATTAGCCAGAGAGTGCAACAATACCATAGACTATGATTAGATTTTGGTTCAAGTTATTTTACGCTGTACAATTTGTAGGGGTTGGTATGTTTGCACCCTATGTAGCCATGTATTTCATTAGAAAAGATCTCACCAATCTCCAGGCAGGTTCCTTGGTAGCACTTGTATCATTTGTAGGTTTTGTAGCACAACCCATCTGGGGTATTATCAGTGATAAATATAACATAACAAGACTTCTAGTCACTATAAGTTGTTGGACAACATCTGTAATTATACTCACATACACGTTAACTGATAGGTTTGAGTATTTGGTCATCATTGTCACTTTATTTTCTGTAATGCGATCCCCTCTTCATGCAAACGTAGCTGCCTTAGCGCTACACCACTTAGAACTTAATGGTACACGAGAAGAGTATGGCAAATTTCGCTTATGGGGTTCTATAGGATTTATAATTGCTACGATTATTTCTGGTGGGTTGTTCTTTGAAGATAATCTTACAACAGCAATCTATGTCTTTTCAGGATGTTTGATCGTGCTGGGTTTTATTTCCCTCAAATTGCCTGATAGAAGTGTATCTTCTAATGTCCAATGGCGCGATAGTATTGTGTTAATTGCAGATAGACAAGTATTACGAATGTTTTTGCTGGGAATCATATGCGTTGGTATTACATTGGGCATTGCCGATCAATACCTAGTTGTGTATCTCGATGAAATAAATGCATCAGCCTGGATTGTCGGTTTCACCGTGGCAGTGACAGCTTTACCTGAAATACCAATAATGAGTTATGCTAAGACACTTATACGCAAATGGGGGTTACGTATAACCTATGTGGTTGGCATCAGTGCATTACCAATACGATGGCTTTTCAATGTGTTGGTTACTGACCCAAACATAGCATTGCCCGTCCAGGCATTACATGGCATAGCTATGAGTGCACTTCTTGCTGTTGGTGTCATATTTATAGACAATATTCTCCCAAAAAATTTACGGGCTTCAGGACAGGCACTTTATCTATCTAGTTTGTATGGATTGGGTCCAGCTATTGGACTTTTATTAGGTGGATTACTTATGAGTTCAGGAAGCACAAAACCTCTATGGACCTTATGTTTAGCGTCAGGAATTATTGGTTGCTTGATTATAAATACAGCGATGAAACAAGGCAATAGTCATTACCTCGAAGAGTGAGGCCATTGAGTGATTTACGCGCCTATACGCAAGTGTTAGGTATACAATTAGGTAATCACTGGTATATACCAGACTTAAGCTCAGCAATGTATGGAAGAGTACGGTATTGATCATCATAGTCCAATCCATAACCAACTACCCAGACATCCGGGATAACAAATCCCAGATAATCAACTCCAAGTCCAGATCCATTGATATCAACTCCTTCCTTAGCAACCATCACGCAGCTTTTAACAGATGCTGGGTTACGTTCACGTAGAAGATTTGACATATATTCAAGTGTCATACCACTATCTACAATATCTTCAACGATGAGAACATGTCTACCTTCAATAGATTGACGAAGATCTGAAATCAGGCGAACCTCACCACTAGACGTGCTTTTTTGGTAACTTGCCACAGCAATAAAATCAACAGTGTTTTTAACCGTAATAGATCGAGCCAAATCTGCCGTAAAAATAAAAGCTCCCCTTAGAATACTTACTAAAAGCAACGAATCTGCGTCAGCATAATCTTGGCTAATCTCATTAGCCAGTTCAGATATACGACCAGAAATTTCTTCTTCAGAAACAAGCACCCTCTCTATATCATTCGTAACACTCATTATTCCCACCTATATCTGCGATAATATTTACATTAGCCATAATAATATGCTAGCTTACATGTCTATTGTCTCACTTAATTCAAAGCGTAGCTTACTCAAAATTTCGATACAAACCCCAAATACGAATCTAAAAACTCATCGAGTTTCATTTGAAATTTATAATCGATAACTTTGCCGCTTTCATCCAGAACTTTTTCCACATTACCTACTGTCAGCATTCTAGGGATTGGATAAGCTAATACAGACAAAATGGTCTGCTGTAATTGATAGGCTGCCCTAATGCCTCCTGATGCACCAACTGAAACAGTGGCAACACCAATTGGCTTGCCATCAAAAGCATCTTTAGCAAAAACGTCAATAAAATTCTTCAGGCCAGAGGACATTGCCCCATTGTACTCGGGAGTGAGAAAGATCAACCCATCAGAGATTAGCATAGTGTTTGCTGCATGTGATAATCTACCAGTTGCATCCTCTATTTTCCCAAAACGCTCAACAAATGTTGGCAAATCTAATTCAATAAGATCAATAATACTAGCCTGGTGACCCAACGCGTTGACTTGCTTAGCCACTGCTAATGCGACTCTATGACTCCGACGAACCTTTCGTGTACTACCAGAAACCACAGTTATGTTCATATTGCGACCCTAAGGTTACATACAAATATCATTGGATACTAAACCACCTAGAGTTTTATATACTTAGTCACTAATTCTTCATTGCCAGCCGAATACATATTGCCATCAATATCAACCCAGATGCTATGCGCATTGAACGGAGTGCGAATCCGTGTAATAACATTACCCTCAAGATCCAGAATAGTCATTCCAGGCACTTGATCAGTAACAAAAGCAACATTTGCTCTGTCAATAAAAATGTCCATCGGGTGAAAGAATCCAGTCCATTCTGTTATATATATTCCATTTGTGTCAAAGATTTGCACACGATTATTTTCACGATCACAAACATACACACGATCATCCACCACCCATATTCCATGCGGAGTAATAAATTGCCCTTGCCCACTACCCCATGAACCCCATGTTTTAATATACCTACCATTCGAAGAAAAATGATGGATACAGGAATTAGCGTAGCCATCAGACACAAAAATATCACCATCACTTGACACGGCGATATCAGTAGGATGATTAAAAGGTTTTTG
>CAWWAV010000184.1:0-3065 GCA_963934935.1 uncultured Anaerolineales bacterium | reverse complement strand
AGGAGTGTCCACGTATCGATAATAATGCTATGTCAGTATTTTGTGTAGTGCAGCGCAGACTTCGTCCATCTGTTGTTCGCTCAGAGTTAGTCCTGATGGAAGATATAGCCCATTCTCAGATAGATGGTCCGCGACTGGATAATCTTCATTCTGAAATAGACCAAGATTTTGTAGGGCTGGTTGCGCATGCATTCCCAGGAAGAATGGTCTTGTTTGTATACCTAAATCACTGAGTTTATCAGCTAACGCACGCGCAGTCATATTATGTGATTTGTCTAGGAGGATGCCATACATCCAATACACCTGGCGTGACCAAGGCCGTTCAATAGGCAACTGTATTGCTTTTATGTCTGAGAGACGTTCTGTATACCTTTTACCCATCCGTCTCTTCCAATTGACAGTTTCTTGAATTCGTTCGGACTGTGCTAGCCCAAGTGCAGCTTGCATATTAGTCATTCGAAAATTATGACCAAGATTATTGTGTATGAAACGTTGGTCAGGCTCAAAGCATAGATTTCTAATGCTGCGTGCTTTAGCTGCCAGATGACTATCGTTTGTTACAATCATGCCACCTTCTCCACTAGTAACAAGTTTGTTTGCGTAGAAACTAAAAACACTCATTGTTCCCATACTGCCGCAGCGGACCCATTCTTGTTCTTGTTCATTGTGCCTCCGCAGATATTCTGCACCATGTGCCTCAGCAGCATCTTCAATGACTGCCAAGTTATTTTGCTCGGCAATTTGCAGAAGGGGATCCATATCAACAGGATGCCCATATATATGTACGGCCATAATAGCTCGTGTGCGGTTAGTAATACGCTCTTCTATCTGACTCACATTCATACACCAGGTTTCAGGATCAGCATCTACAAGAATGGGCGTACCACCGTTATAAATTACAGCTAATGCACATGAAATAATAGTAAAGGTTGGTATTATGACTTCGTCGCCAGGTTTCAGTTCTAGGCATGCGAGAGATGTTTGTAGTGCACTTGTACCACTGCTGGTTGTTACTCCATGTTGGCGACCACAGTATTGTGCCCAAGTAGACTCAAAGGTTTCGATAAACTTGCCTGCAGATGAAACCCAACCACTTTGTAAGCATTCAAGTACATACTCTTGATCGCGCACACCTATTACTGGCTCGTTTACCGGAATCATATTTTGAATCTAGAAGCGTTTCTTTTCATCTATGCCAATATAGGGACCCTGTTTGATTTCAAGAAGCACAGTGTTCTCTAACATACGAAAGCCGTGTCCTCCTGATACCATTACCATTACATCTCCAGTTTTCATACCTAATGTTTCTACAAGCATTTGTTCATCATCATATATGTCAATTTCACAATGACCTTTCCTGACAACTAGGACTTCCGATGTGTTCGATATTTTGCGGTCAATTTTACGATGATAATGACTTTGGATTTCGCCATCTTTTGGATAGACGACGAAACCAACTTGAAAATTGTGTTCAGGGGGAGTTACAAATGAAGTGATATCTGCAGAGAAATCTCCTCTTATGACATAAGCAAGGAGCGATCCTGACTCCGAATGGATACGATGTATAAATTCTGACATATCTCACCTTAGTCTAATTCGGATGCGGCTAGAACAAATCACTAGCACAGGAATTTATCGTAATAGTACGATTCCCGAAGTTCATAT
Organism: uncultured Anaerolineales bacterium; assembly: GCA_963934935.1. Classification (GTDB taxonomy): domain Bacteria; phylum Chloroflexota; class Anaerolineae; order Anaerolineales; family UBA11657; genus UBA11657. The sequence continues at coordinate 1,400 of CAWWAV010000184.1, read as the reverse complement.
TATGCATAATAACAGAGTAAACACACTGGGGCAAGCCTTTACCGTATCTCTTGGATGCTATAATCTCAGTTATTGTGACTAGGAAAGAAATTAATTTCGTTGACGAAGCACGTATACGGGTGATAGCCGGGGATGGTGGAAATGGCATCATACACTTTCGGCGCGAAAAGCATGTGCCGTTAGGTGGTCCTGATGGGGGAGATGGAGGTCATGGAGGATCAATTGTGCTAGTTGTTGATCGGGACTTGAATAGTTTGTTGCGATATCAGCGAGCACGACATTATAAGGCCCAAAGTGGTGGTAAGGGTGGTGGGAATAACAAGACTGGACGCAGTGGGAGCGACTTAGAGATATTTGTTCCTCCAGGCACAGTAGCTCACGATGCGGACTCCGGTATTTGCCTGGGCGATCTGACTGAGCCTGAGGAACGGCTGCAGGTAGCTATAGGTGGATCAGGCGGTCGGGGAAATAAGCGCTTTCGATCATCTAGCAATCGTGCTCCTCGAATAGCTGAAAAAGGGTCTCTTGGACAATCTGTTGACTTGTCTTTGGAGCTTCGCCTTATAGCTGATGTTGGAATTGTAGGTGTACCTAATGCAGGCAAGTCCACTTTCTTGGCATCAGTTACAGCAGCTAAACCTAAGATTGCTAATTATCCTTTTACTACATTGAACCCTAATTTGGGTGTAGCTGATTTAGGTGATTATCGTACCATAGTACTGGCGGACATTCCTGGTCTTATCGAGGGTGCACATGCTGGAACAGGGCTTGGAGCAGAGTTTCTGCGTCACATACAACGTACTAAAGCAATTATTCATTTACTTGATGGAATGTCTGAAGATCCATTATCTGACTTTACTCAAATAATGGCTGAAATGTCATTGTATGATTCGGAATTGGTTGCTAAACCTCAGATAGTAGCATTGAACAAAATTGAATTGCCCGAAGTGTTGGAAAAGCTTCCTGCACTAAAGTCATCAATAAAACATGTTGGTTATGAATTGCACGGTATTTCTGCTATAGCTCGCATAGGGGTTAAGGACCTACTCCAGAAAGCTGCATTGTTGGCAAAAACTCCTGAAAAGATTCCTGAATCAGTGGAAGAACCTGTGTATAGACCTGAAATTGATCCTGCCAGCTTTGAAATCATACGTGAAATAGATGGAAATCTTAGAATAACCGGTGACCGTATAGAGAGAGCAGCACAGTCCACTTACTGGGAGTATGATGATGCTGTGCTTCGATTCCAACATATTATTGACAAACTAGGTGTTAGGAGAGCATTGGAGGAGAACGGAGTTCGCCCAGGAGATAAGGTACGAATAGGACCATACGAGCTAGAATGGGTCGAATAGACTGGTCAGCAATGTATATTTGTTATGTCCCCGCGATGATGTCTT
>CAWWAV010000183.1:0-3084 GCA_963934935.1 uncultured Anaerolineales bacterium | reverse complement strand
CCATGGCCTGTGACTCGCACAATACTTCCAACGCTTATCATCACTGTTGTAGTCAACAGCGCTATTAAAATCAATCCTGACAGTTTAGAGTTCGCAACTTCTAAAAAGCGCAAGAATATCCTTTTCATATTGATAAACTCCGATTTAGTTACGTTATAATTAGCGGTAACCCCTATACAAATGTAATGTTCACACAGATCAGTAAAATGATAGCGGCCAAATAGATATTCGATCCATGGAACATCTTTCGAGCTTCAATCACCTCAGGGTACACAATCAACCTAGAATTTTGTACAACGAGCATTAGAGTCATAGCCAATACCGGAACAAAGTAAAACCATCCTAATTCTGGCAGAACACCTAGGCTAAGCGCTGCCAATCCTGTTATGATGGTATGTAACATAATCCAATAAGCTGACTGTCGTATATTTAGTTGAACTGGCAGCATAGGGGTGTCACTCATCCTATAATCATCTCGACACACAATTGCAAGGCTCCAAAAATGCATTGGAGTCCATGAGAACAGTAGCGCTGCCATCACAATGGCACCTGGGTCGTTCCACGCACCTACTACCGCACTACCGCTCAGAACAGCAGCACTACCTGCTGCTCCTCCAACAACGATGTTAAGAACTGTACGAGACTTAAGCCACAGTGTATAGATGCCTACATAAATAAATGCGCCGAGAAACAAAAAAAAGGCCATAGGTGCATTAGATGGAAGCATTGCTAAGCACGGTACTATAATCATTAATAGTGACACATATGGTACCCATCCTGGATGCCGTATGTTCCCAACTACCAGTGGTCTGAGACGTGTTCGTGACATAAGTGCATCAGACTCTCTTTCTATATATTCATTGAGTGCACCCGCGCCTGAAGCGGAAAGTCCCCCAGCTATTACTAAAATAATCAAATTTGACCAATCAGGCACACCACTTTCAGCCAGAAATGCCCCTCCAACTGCTGCCAACAACAACAATCCTACCACTCGTGTTTTAAACAGTACTGAGAGGAGCTTCCATTTCGATACTCTAGATACATCATTTTCGGTATTTCTATCGACAGAATAAATCGTCTCACTCATCTTTAATTTTGTTCCTCAATTATTTCTACAATCTTTCGACCCTCACTAGTACGCAGCACCTGCAAATACACCCAACCAAGTAATGGCACAAAAAGCCACCATTGTACGGCATATCCTAAATGTGGTCCATCAGTCATCTCAAACTCCAAAGGCACTGATTGCGGCAAAGCATCGAAACTCTTATTTCCCAATTCTTCCTGCAAATACACTGGCATTAAAGTATAGCCAACATATCTCTGCAAATCATCTATATCCAAATGATAGATTTCCCTTGAAGACCCATCCAAAACCAACGGTCCAGCAGGGTTGTCCTGTGACTTACGAATTCGTCCAGACACATTGACCGGCCCAGTCTTTTGAAATATAGAAATATCCCCAGACTCTAGAATTTCGTAAGGAATCCAACCACGGTTAACTAATACCGCCCTATTGGAATTGTGTAGCATCAGAGGAGTAATCAAATTTACACCTGATTTACCACGCAACAGCTGCTCTCTAAGAATAAATTCATTTTCATAGTCAAACTCACCCATCACTGTAACAGACCTCATATCAATATTGTCTATATTTCCCTGTAGATACAGAGCATCAACTGACACCGATTCATGTGATAATTGACTGGTCGCAAACTCATTACGAGCGCGCCTTTGGAAATGACGCTCCAATTGCCAAACACCCAATCTACCCATAACACCCATAGTACACAACACTATTAACGTCCGCCACCACCAACTGCGGCCAAGTAATACATTGGGAACTCTATTCCATGAAAGCATATCATCACTCAACTATACGTATTATATTTCTTGATCGTTAGATCTAAATCTGATGCAATCTCGGAGTACTTTTTCTTTCGTCTGAGGACATCATCCTTACAACCAAAACTATTATTGCAACAATAAGCATCATACTACCAGGTATCCACATAATAATCCCGCCGATCATTTGGTCTTGCATAACTGTCAATGACCAAGGACGTTGTATTTTCACATAATGTTCATATATTGGTTCCCTAGAAAATGTAATGGCCACTCCAGTGATCATATTTACTGGGACTGTCACAAGCAAATATGTAATCCTTCTACCATAGACCAAATTTTGATGTACTCGCGGAGCAGCACTAGTAACGTGCCACCAGAACAACATTGATACTAAGAAAAAGCTAATGTGCTCTATATCATGCACAAATCTGCTAGTCAGTGCAGCTTCGTAAAGCAGGGGGTCATGCCAGCCTATGTAAACAATAACAAACATAATCCAGCACATGCCTGGTCCAGCATATCGCCCAAGCAACTGCCGCAACAATGATTTACCTACAAACAATCCAGCTATCATCTTTCTTGACTTACCAGGAAGGCCCCACAATAAAACCGGAAAAGGATTGGACAACAGCAGCAAAGGAGGAGCACACATTACTAGCAACATGTGTTGTATCATGTGCATGAAAAATAGTTGTCCAGACAAAACTTCGACTGGTGACAACAATGCAAGCACAATACATAGTAGTCCACCCATATATGACAACAAACGCCAATATGGTACAAGTCCTACAACATCACGTGACGCACGTCCACTTCTCAAAGTTCGTATACGAGTGAATCCATTTATATACACACAGCAAGACAAACCAACACTCGCTATGACAACAAAGCGCCACTCCCAAGAACGAAGTAGCGCGCTTAATTCAGCATCCATTTTCTATTGTGAACCAACTAAACTCTAGGACGGAGTGATCTATTAGGATCAGTGTACGACCTTACCCATCAAATAGATTGCCGGATAGAAAAATACCCATACCAAATCTACATAATGCCAGTAAATCGCACATGCCTCAACTCCCCAGTGACGCTCATTATTATAATGACCGTTCCGTCCGTTATTCCATACAATCAGAATAAATACTATGCCACTCAACACATGTAGAGCATGCATTCCTGTCATTCCATATAACACAGCACCAAAAGCGCCATCTTGCGGCCTAATATGACCCTGCCATT
>CAWWAV010000182.1:0-3091 GCA_963934935.1 uncultured Anaerolineales bacterium | reverse complement strand
AATTATTGAAGAGAGGTGAACGATCAAAAATAGTGAATATTTCGTCGGGACTAGGTTCACTCAGCAGAGCAACCAATCCGCGCAATCCTCGTATGAACATCTACAGTTCTAGTAAGGCTGCGTTGAACATGAGCACTATTCACATGGCTCACGATCTTGTAGATCATGAAATCATAGTTGTATCTATTCATCCTGGTTGGGTTAGAACAGATATGGGTGGCCCAAACGCCGATATTGAAACCAACAAATCTGTAAGCGGAATGCTGCAGGTCATCGACTCTCTACAATTGAAAGATACCGGGAGCTTTTACGACTATACTGGTGAAACTATTCCGTGGTAACACACAAATGAGGATTAATTGTAGAATTGTCAACTACAAGATAATTTGCCCACGATTATGTCAAAACATCTTTCTGAGATTCGCCCAGTATTAGATCACAAATCCTGCGACCACGTCCAGTTGTTGGGCAAGCGAGTATGGGGTGGGACTGTTGGGGCTGTAGCTCCAACCCCTTTACTCATTACATTGGTAAAAAACGGGGGTATCATATTGGCCATCTATTTACCTGATGGGCCAGACGAATTAGATGGAATGGTCGGATTTGTGTTTGGCTTCCCAGCCTATGATAAAGGTATTGATGGTCAAACAATCCCCAAACACTGTAGTCACCAGTTAGCTGTTCTGCCAGAGTTTCGAAGAAGAGGACTTGGATTAGAACTAAAATTAGCCCAGAGAGATGCAGTATTAGCCCAGGGTATGACTGACTGGGTCACATGGACTTTTGATCCGCTACAGCGTGTAAATGCAATATTTAATTTGGAACGTCTAGGAGCAACATCACAAACATATATCAAGAACGCATATGGCGAACTGGATGACGATCTAAACATTGGGCTAACTACAGACCGTGTACAGGTAGATTGGGAGCTATCAAGCCCAAGAGTTTTGCGAGCAATAACAAAGCAGAACCAAGACAGCCTGTCGCTTGATAACCTGCATATATTTTCAGCGCCTCAATCTGACGAGGACTGCAATATACATTTACCAAGCGATGAACAACATGTCACATTGGCAGTGCCTCTGCCTAACAAAATAGAAAACAAAGAACTGTCTGAACAATCAAATTTGTTGCTCTGGCGTCAATTTATTGGATCAGTGATGACGTCAGCTTTTGACAAGGGTTATACACTATCAGGATGCCAGGACCTTGCAAGCATCGGTCATCATTATATTCTGATCGCTGATCAGAAAAACTAAAGAGAGTCTAAAACATGAAGTATGACTTTGACAAAACAATTGAAAGACGTGGCACCGGAAGCGGAAAATGGGAAACTTATGACAAAGATGTAATACCCCTTTGGGTGGCTGATATGGATTTTGCCGTCGCAAAGGAAGTGCAAGATGCTCTTTTAAAACGAGTGAATCATGGTGTATTTGGGTATTCGGCCCATAAACTACCTGAGCTTCTAGAAACTATTTGTATGCGTACCAAGAAATTATATAACTGGGAAATATCTACTGACCAAATAATATTTTTTCCAGGCCTTGGAAGTGCGCTAAATGCTTGCTGTCGCGCATTTGGCAATCCAGGCGACGAGGTTTTGGTACAACCACCTATTTATTTTCCATTTATGGATGCGATTAAAAATCAAAACAAATCTGTCAATCATGCACCATTAATACGTAATGACAATGGCAAGCATTTAGAATATGAAATAGATTATGCCCAATTAGATACAAGCATCAACACTAATACTAAGCTGTTCCTTCTTAGTAACCCTCATAACCCTGTAGGAAAGATGTATAACAAAGACCAATTAACCAAGCTAGCGGACATAGCTGAACGCAATGATCTTATTATCTGCTCTGATGAGATACACTGTGAACTAATCCTAGACAGTAAAAAACATTGTCCGACAGCCACAATATCTGACGACATAGCTGCTAGATGTATTACACTAATGGCTCCTAGTAAAACCTTTAATCTCGCTGGATTAAGCTGTGGATATGCAATTATCCAGAATCCTGACCTAATGTTTCAAGTACGTGAGGCATCTGCTGGTATTATTCCAGGTGTTAACGTCATGGGCTATACTGCTGCATTATCAGCATTGCAACATGGAAACGTCTGGCTTCAGCAAGTGTTAGAGTATATGTCAGAAAATCGAGATTATGTAATTCAGTATATAGATAGGCACATGCCATATATCCGTACTACTTGCCCAGAAGCTACTTATCTAATGTGGTTGGACTGTAGTCAAATCGACATTCCCGATGCAAACCCTCATTCGTTTTTCTTGGACAATGCTAAAGTTGCCTTTAGTGACGGAGCTATGTTTGGACCAGGTGGTGACGGCTTCATACGACTTAACCTAGCATGCCCAAGACCTGTACTTGAAACAGCCTTAACTCGCATGCTCAATGCAATAAACGAACTATAATAATCTATAGCCAATTAATTGTGCTTAGTGCTTGATATACAAATCTAAAACCTATTATCAACAAAAAACTTCCGCTCACCAAAGATGTAACACGTACAAAAGCACCGCCAAAACTCGCACTAGCCCTATGTGCGAGAAAGGCCAACAACCAAAGCCATACCAAATCACACATCCAATGGCATATCCCAAACAACAGTACTCCTACAAGGCCATATTCCACTGATCTGATTACTAGAGATGATCCCACAGTAGCCCACCATAACAAAAAATACGGGTTTCCAGCAGATAGCATCACACCCGCCCAAACAGATGATTCATCCAATTTGACTTTAGACACAACACTTCCACTACTACGTACTATGCTCACACCCATCCAACCCATTAAAACACCACCAATAATCCCAATTGTTGACTGAAATCCAGATATCTGCATCAACGCACCCACTCCGTAGTATATAAGGAATAATAGTGGCATTTCTACGATACCATGCCCTATGGCTACTGAGACACCAGCTCGACTGTTACGCATTCCATGATTAATGGTCACAGCAGATAGGGCCCCTGGAGCCATTACTCCTGATAGTGAAATAATAACTGTTTCAATCAAAAATCCAGTCATATTGTTCTTACCATATTTGCAACTCAAAT
>CAWWAV010000181.1:0-3096 GCA_963934935.1 uncultured Anaerolineales bacterium | reverse complement strand
GCGGCGAGTATGGCAGTATGGGCGGCGAGTATGGTGCTGCAGGCGGCGAGTATGGCAGTATGGGCGGCGAGTATGGTGCTGCAGGCGGCGAGTATGGTGCCGGTGCTTATGGAGGAGAGTATGGTTCATTTGATCCTACTGTTCCACCTGCTGCAGGTGAACTCACTGATGCCCCGCCGGGTGTTCAAGATATCTTTGCCATGGCTGATGCCGGTGACATCACATATGCAGAAGCATATGAAAAAGCTGAAGAAGATTTTGACTGGCAGTCTGACGCACAAGAAGACATGGATGGTGAATACGGTGATGGCGAATACGGCGAAATGGCAACCCCAGACCCAACAGGTGAACTAGCATCTGCGGCAGAAGATGATATGGATGACGACATGGATGACGATGATGATGATTCAGACTGGGATGATGACGATGATCACGATCATCTGGCTGATGTAGATGATGATGATGATGATGAAATGGAATCACCCTCTGGGAGAATGTAACATAGTCTGATCACTGTCTATAAACAACAAACGACAATAATCTAACAATCGTTTGTAGTAAAAAAAAACACACCTTACAACAAAGTAGGGTGTGTTTTTATGTTATAGATAACTACAGAAACTCACATATCTTTTTAGCTCTGATGTGAAGTATTCTGTTCAATCAATTCCGATACTAGTAAAGCACGCGATACCGAGTCCACCAATGTAGCCATTAGTGTTTCGTCTTCACTAGAATAACCCATACCTGAAAGACGAGGTCCTAGAGCAAGCACCCCCGTCAATTCTCTAGCACCTTCTCGAATTACTGTCAAAGGCACCAACATAGTAAAAGTCTGTCGCATTCCAAGATGCAATGTGTCAAAAGTTTCCTCTCCCTCAAATACAGGGTCCCCTCGCTCTAACTCCTCAAAGACTTCCTGGCTAATAGGTACAGAATCAAACCTTTCGTCAGCCATGTTATTCTTCTTCACAGCAGTCATATTATTATCGTTACCACGCTCATATACAGCACCATGTCCAATTTGCAATAAGTCTACCGTTCTATCAAGAAGCAAATTCATCAGTTCTTGCCTATCAATCACATAACTGATCTTATCAGAGAAAGCCCTAACAGCATTACCAAGATCAACCTTTGCTGCATAAAATCGCGCATCAACAAAATCCTGTACTCTATCCTGTACTGGCTGTATAAGCGCACCAATAGCAAGAGCTGTGATTGCTTCTATTATCCCAGGAGGCTCAGCAACTATGAGTTCAGTAAGGTTTTCAATTACTCCAGAAAACAACTCAAACAAGATTACCATGACTATCGTGAGAGCACCGTAAACCAGAGCTCGATTGATTAAGGAGTCGACCTCCCACAATCCGAACCTCATAATTGATATCAACAATGCCACTGGTATCAACAAAAACGCCAAACGCGCGAACCCCTCTACAAACAAAATATCATAAACTACAGCTCCCATACCAGGACTACCTAGTGATGGGATAATACCTTTCAATATTCCCGGCACATACATTCCTACCACTGACAACACAAAACCAAAAAGAACCCATTTAGTCTGCTGCCGTTGTACCGTAGTAAATTCTTTCACATAGCTCCATATTTGTGCGAATAAACCTGTACTAAACCAAGCTAGCATAACTAGGTTGCGAGTTAATGTTGGCCAAAGTGCCGGGTTTAATGGAGATGCCTCGTAAACTAAATTAGATAGCTGCCAAATCACCCATATCCACGCCAACGGCTTTGTCCACCCTGGACTACAATCACCATCTGGAAAGAAATACAATAACAAAAGCAATGATGTTTCTGCCAATGCCAAAGCTGGAAGAGCAGCGTAACGCAACTGTGGTACATTCATAAGTAATGCACCAATCTGGTCACCTTGACTTGCTGCATATGCAACAAGTGTAAGCGACACAAACAGCGCTAGCCAGTCATTCGATTTGTTCTTAAATATCAGCCCCGCTATCACTAAACACACAACAACTTGTATGGACTGCAAAGCAATTAGGTATCCATGGTAAAACCCCGCACTCAAATTTATCTGCTCCAAAGCAGTGGAGTAATCAGGAGAACTAAACCAGAATTTAGGAAAAAACATAACAAAATCGAAGTAAGGCTTAATGCTCGCAGCAAAAATACCAACTGTAATCAACAGAACCAACGACCATACCAGACGTGCAAGCCACAACCGCCAACCAGCAACAACGGTAGGTTCATCAGGTACTACACTAGTATCTTCAAAATCATCCCAAGTTAATGGCTGAACACTCATAATTGCCTCCTATAATACTATGCTTAGATTAAAATATTACGTTGTAAGTCCCGCTACCATAACATCTAAAACAATTTCACTATTGCTTCCTGTCTTCATTGCAATATCCATACTAAGTAAACGCCTGTAAATGTGTTCTAGAGTGCTCAACTGGTACCGTTGTGATTGTTTACTCACTTTATCTGCAACAAAACTATGTAATCCTAATACATTCTTTACGTCAGATGTGTTACCACCTGCCTGCAAAATCTCCTTAGATTGCAACAACAAGCGGTATTGTCTCACTATCATACCAAACACTCCTATAGGCTCTCTGTTTCCGTTACCTATGAGTCTACGAAGCTCACGTATAGCCGTATGCCCGTCACGATCCGCCAATGAATCCACTAGCAAGAATATGTCCGCTTGTCCAGCTGTTGGAACCAGTCGAATCACATCGTCAGCTTCAACCGATCTTTCCCAGTTGACATATGTGAGAAGTTTATTGATTTCGGATGACAATGCTCTAGGCCCATCAACTCCAGCATCAGCTAATGCATACGCACCTGAATTAGTAAATGTACCACCCATTTTTAATGCACGGTCTTTTATCCACTGCAGCAAATCGCTTTTGGTCGGCAAAATACATTCTTCCACTTTAGCACCCTCTATAGTACGGATGGCCTTAAGTATCCGACTGTTGCTAGCTAATTTGCGATATTCTATTATTATCAACATAGTGGTTGAAGGTATCTTGGGAAGATAGCTAATTAAAGCTTCAATGACATCTTTAGAAGACCTGCCTTTGTTAGTAGGCTTGCTATTTCCAATGAGAC
>CAWWAV010000180.1:0-3101 GCA_963934935.1 uncultured Anaerolineales bacterium | reverse complement strand
TTAGCGTTTGTTTTAGGTCAGGTACTTATCGAACCTCTAGGACCTGTTGGATTTATAGGTAATTTCATCAGCCAACTTGGTGACGTGCTCATTATGGTGTTACCTGTAGCTACAGCATTGTTAGGCGGTGGCACTCTCGGTATTGCCGGCAACAAACTAGGGCAATATGTTTCAGATCATATGTCACCCCACCTCATACAAATAACTACTATTTGCGCATCTGCGCTTGCAGGGGCAGTGATTGGAGCTATTTTAGGTAACACTGTTGATTGGTTTTACCAGTTAGACAATCCACAACAGACACTTTACTGGCCCATGTCAATTGGTGCAACATTAGGAGTATTAGCATCTTTAAGAATATCTCACAGACATACTATACCAATCGGATACGTAACTTATTACGTCACTAGAACTATCCTCAACGCAACACGATCAATCGAACCATTAGTCATGGTAATAGTATTCGTGGTCTGGGTTGGAATAGGACCTTTTGCTGGCTCACTTGCCCTAGCGCTACATACAGTTGCAGCACTTGCTAAATTGTATTCTGAGCAAGTGGAAAGTATTGCCCCCGGCCCATTAGAAGCCGTGAGAGCAACGGGAGCCAATCGCCTACAGACTATTGTATATGCAGTGATACCCCAAATCATACCTCCTTATATTTCTTTTACTATGTATAGGTGGGACATAAATGTACGCATGTCCACTATCATAGGCTTTGCAGGAGGAGGAGGTATAGGTTTCTTGCTTCAACAGAATATCAATCTACTTGATTACCGTGCAGCCAGTGTACAAATGTTAGCTATAGCTATAGTGGTAGCAACAATGGATTATATAAGTGCTGTGATACGCGAACGGTTTGTTTAGAAGCAAATTTGACACGTAAATTTTGATGCACATTTTTCTTCCCAAGGCAAAACAAAATGGTATCATCTAACTAAATTAATATCCTTGGATAACTTAATTACGTTGTTACCCAAACCTTGAATCACATGTAAGGACTTTATATTTGAACAATACTAATCGCAAAAGACGGATCGGCATATTGACAGGTGGAGGAGATGCCCCAGGATTAAATGCTGTGATCAGAGCAGTAGTGCACACCGCCATGAAGGATTTTAATACGGAAGTCCTCGGATTAAGAAATGGCTTTGATGGTTTGGTAGAACCTGAAGATGTAATTGTTCTGAGCCACAAAGAAGTGCGCGGAATTTTATCTCATGGCGGTACAATATTAGGCGCAGCCAATCGTGGCAATCCATTTTCACGCAAGACAATAATCAACAACAAAGAAGTAATTAGTGACATGTCAGAACAAGCTTTAGCTAACATCGAAAGATTAAAACTCGATAGCTTAATTGTAGTCGGAGGCGACGGAACCTTGACTATTAGTAAAGCGCTGTATGATAAAGGAGCTCCAATCGTTGGAGTCCCTAAAACAATAGATAACGACATGGGAGGCACAGATGTAACTTTCGGTTTCGATACTGCAATGCGTACAGCCACAGAAGCACTAGACAAACTACACACGACTGCCGAAAGCCATAGTAGGGCTATGATTCTAGAATTGATGGGTAGAAACGCAGGATGGATTGCTCTTGGAGCTGGAATCGCTAGTGGAGCAGACTCAATATTAATCCCTGAAATACCTTTCGACTTGCTTCCTGTAATTAATAGATTTGAGGAACGCGCAGAGACTGGCAGTAACTTTAACATTATGTCTGTTGCAGAAGGATCCCATCCAAAAGGCGGCAAACAACAATACAAAGATGATGCTGGACTGTATAGGGGTCGCTTGGGCGGAATTGGACAAACGATAGCTGAGGAACTCCGGATCGGCTCAGGAATTGACTCCAGATGCACAGTACTAGGTCATTTACAACGCGGAGGCACTCCTACTCCTTATGATAGATGGCTAGCCACTCTCTACGGTGCTGGTGCAACTAGACTTGCTATGTCTGGCAGTTACGGCATGATGGTAAATTTACGTGGGCGCGAAATAGGTTCGATTTCTCTTGGAGATGCTGTTGCACAAACGCCTAAATTAGTAAATCCTAGCGGAGATTTAGTTACTGCTGCTCGTGGTTTAGGAATTGTATTTGGTGATGAATGATTTTAAAGAAATAGAGCATCCCTATTGCTAGGAATGCTCTACCTCACGCCAGGGCATCTCTCTTATATAATCAGGAGGGATGCCCCGGCGTAAATAGTACTGTCATTTTTCATGAGCATCACCTCCCGTTCCTCAAAAATAGCTGTGTGAAAATAAATATATTAGCGGCTACATAAACAACCAATTATGTCTTAATTATGCCAAATCTAAATTCATATGTCAACTTCAAGTATGTCAAAGCATACATGTGATAGATATAATGTATAAGCTTCAAAAGATCACTCATATAATATTGCTTCTCAGTTGTATGTCTTTAACATTAATCGGATGTGATCAGGACTCTGACAGCATCCGCACATCACAACCAGACAATACAACCAAGACTGTTATACCTAACACAGTAGTACCCCCTACTACAAGTCCAACCGCTACAATCTCTTCTCCGCAGAAGCCTTGCAAAAATGATGCGATGTTTGTCACCGACCTAACAATACCTGATTTCACCAAGATAGAACCCAATAAACCGATAAGTAAATTGTGGCAAATTCGTAATACAGGAACTTGTCCATGGGGTCCTGGATATTCTGTAGTTTTCAAAGAGGGTCATGCGATGACGCCCAAGTTACAGCATGCACTTTATCCAGCGAAACCAGATGCAAATGCCATAATTCAAATAGATATGACAACACCATCATCTACTGGTGATTACCAAGGATACTGGCTCCTATATGACCCTGATGGAATCGTGTTTGGGGACAGATTATTTATCAAAATTACTATTGAATCATCTAGTTCTGAGTGAACAATTGAGTGCCAACATTGCTCAAATCTTCACTCTAGAACTTGACATTTTACATACGCTGTGGCGAACTATTATGTACCTTCTTCCCAAGAATTGAGATACTTTTCTTGTTCATCAGTGAGTTTATCTATATCTATTCCAATCGCCTCTAGTTTGATGGCAGCTATTTGCCGATCAATCTCTTCC
>CAWWAV010000179.1:0-3129 GCA_963934935.1 uncultured Anaerolineales bacterium | reverse complement strand
TAAATACCTTTATGTCACGACCAATCTCACCTCCTGGCATTAGGAACGGTTCCATTACAACATATCCTTGATATTTGATCTTGTGCAAAGCATCTGCCACATCTAGCCATGGTATGTGACCATATCCGGGTGGCATTCGATTGTTCTCACCTATGTGAAAATGTCCTAACCAATCGTTTGCTCTGATAATAGTTTCTTTGAAGAAATCCTCCTCGATATTAATGTGGAATGTGTCCAGCATTACTTTTGCATGTGTACTATCTACTGCCTTCACGTAGTCAATTGCTTCTTGGCAGGTATTCATGATGAATTGTTCAAAGCGGTTAACTACTTCCATGTTAAATGTCACATTGTTGTTCTCAGCAGCCTTAACGGCCTCTTTCATACTGACTACACTCCGATCAACAAATGGGCGTTTATCAGTTATGCCAGATGGTAGGGTAGAGGGCCAAGATCCATATAGAATGCCTCCCACAGGACCACCACCTAATTTGCCCACCGACTCTGCTATTTGTTTAAGGAACTCGATTCCTGTATTACGTACAGAGCTGTCTTCTGATGAAATGTCATACTGAGCCTGCAGTCCTACTACGTATGAAAGTTCGATACCTTTGTCATTGGCATGGGACTTCAAGGATTTGAGTTCGTCGTTAGTCATGTTTGCAACAGTGCCAGCATTAACCTCTAATACGTCGAACCCCAAATCGCTAGCTTTGTCGATGAATGGGTGAAAATCTACGTTCCAATTATGGACCCAATAAGCATAAAAGATACCAATTTTCATGAATTACCTCCTACAATTCCTGTTTAGTGTGACAACAAATATGTTGTAGACTAAATATCGTGTATGTAGTATGCATCGTGGCACCAATAATTACAAGACATTGTGTTTTGTGTATTATTAGTACTAAAGAATTGTATTGCGGAACAAAACGTAATTATAATGACAATATTGTTGTAATCATGAAGATAAAGTTGTATTTTGTAGATGGGTTGACAACCTAGATGAGTAATCTTCAATAGGATATAATCTGTAATTGTTGCCTTGTTATCACAGGTTTAGTTTGGATTTGTAAAATGGCAATGTAATATCAAAAGGGTATCAATAATAAGTTTAGATCACAAATTGTGATGGAGGTGGAGCAAATGGACTGGGGAATGGCTAACAGGATAAACCGAATTATAAGACCTGACACTGGAAGGACTTTGATGTTTGCAGTTGACCATGGTTATTTTATGGGTCCCACGACAGGTTTAGAAAAACTAGATGAAACTGTAACACCTCTGCTACCTTATGCAGATTCATTGATGTTGACGCGTGGTGCCTTGCGTTATTATGTAACCCCCAAAATAGATACTCCGATTATTTTAAGAGTGTCGGGTGGCACTAGTATATTGAACAAGCACATGCTTCATGAAGGCATTGTTGCTGGAATAGAAGATGCAATTAGACTTAATGTAGCTGCTGTTGCTTTTTCTATTATGGTCGGAGCAGATTATGAAAGGGATACTTTGCTTGCATTCACCGAAGTTATTGATATGGCAGAGCGTTATGGTATACCAACTTTGGCGGTAACTGCTGTAGGGAAGGAACTTGTTCGAGATGCAAAATATCTTGGTCTTGCATCACGTATTGCTGCGGAATTAGGTGCTCGTATAGTAAAGACATACTATTGTGATGGGTTTGAGAAGGTAATTCAGTCCTGTCCTGTTCCCGTAGTGATTGCAGGGGGGAAAAAGATTCCCGAGAGAGAAGCTCTCGAAATGGCTTACAAAGCAGTGCAAATAGGCGCGTCTGGGGTAGATATGGGAAGGAATATTTTCCAAGCAGAGTCTCCTATAGCTATGGTGCAGGCAGTACGTTCGATAGTGCAGGATGACTATAATGTTGAAAATGCGTTTCAGCTCTACAATGATCTAAAAAATGAGTGATACTATGCGCGTGGCTATGTATTACCACAACGAAGATGTTCGTTTGGAAAATATAGCTAAACCCAAAGTCGGTGTTGGTGAACTTATAGTTAAAGTTGCTGCTAGTGGAATTTGCGGGTCTGACTTGATGGAATGGTATAGGATAAAAAAAGCGCCATGTGTGTTAGGACACGAAGTTTCGGGTAAAGTGACTGAAGTGGGTGAGGGTGTAACTAGATTTACGGCAGGAGATAGAGTTGTTTTTACGCATCATGTTCCTTGTAACGATTGTGGTTATTGCATGCGGGGAGAGCATACCCTTTGTGAGACACTTCATTCAACCTCCTTTGACCCGGGTGGTTTTGCAGAATATATTCGAGTACCAAAAATCAATTTAGATAAAGGTGGGGTAATACCATTGCCTAATGATGTTTCGTTTGATGAGGCAACTTTTGTTGAACCTCTTGGTTGTGTAATAAGAGGCCAAAGGAAGATCGGTATACAACCTGGAGATAGTGTATTGGTATTAGGAAGTGGAATGGCAGGCTTACTGAACATCAAGCTTGCAGCTTCAATGGGTGCTGGTTATATTATAGCCACAGATATTCACCCTAGACGTATTCAAGCTGCACTGGATTCTGGAGCTCATGATGCTTTTGATGGTTTGCAAGAAGAAGTAATAGAACTTGCTATTGCAGCAAATGACAACAGAAAATTTGAGCATATTATAGTGTGCGCGCCAGGTGAGACGATATTTGAACAGGCGCTATCATCCGTCACGCTAGGTGGTAGCATCATGTTGTATGCATTTAGTTCTCCCGAGGTTAAAGTTCCATTGAGCTTGCATAATGTTTTTAGCAAAGGAGTTACTATTCGATCTACTTATGGAGCAAGTCCAATGGATCTAATGCAGGCACTTGATCTCCTACATTACGGAAAAGTCATGGTAAATGATCTGATAACTCATAAACTCACATTGGAAGATGTAGGTTCAGGTTTCAGGCTAGCATCTGATGGCTCTAAATCACTAAAAGTAATTATAGAGCCAAACAAGTAGTTATGTAACGCAGCACCATAAAACACACCTGAAGTATTGCGTATAGGGGTATTGAGTGGACATCTGAGTGTCGGTTGATCTATCAGCTTACATCAATTTGTTTCCTATTTGAGTTGCAAATATGGTAAGAACAATATGACTGGATTTTTGATTGAAACAGT
>CAWWAV010000178.1:0-3140 GCA_963934935.1 uncultured Anaerolineales bacterium | reverse complement strand
TGCTGATAGTATTTCGGCTGATAGACCAGCGGACGGGTATCGGGCCATAGAGGCTGTGAAGAACACAGGTGGGCAATACCTTACGGTTGATGATGAAGAAATAGCTAAGAGTGTACGCGAATTGGCATCTGTTACTGGGATATTTGCAGAAGCATCGGCCGCTGTGGCTTATGCTGGTCTTAGGGAGCTTCAGAAAAACGAATGGCTAGAATCGGGAGATAACGTGGTGATACTGATTACGGGTCATGGCCTTAAGACTGTTGGAGATTTTAATGTAAATATGGATCAGCTTGCTTGTATTAGGCCTAATATAGCAGCGTTAGGAGATATCCTAAAAGATAAAGAAATTATATTATGAGGTATTTATGATAGATCTTACTATCGACAAAAAGGGTCTCGAAAAGTCGCTTGAAGTAGCACGTGAGCGGGGAGTGGTTATACCAACATTTCGGGAAATGATTGAACCTGAGAGTATTCCGCAATCAGTTAAAAAGGAACTTAGCAATGTTGCTCTATGGGATATAGATCCGAGCAATTTGTTTAGGATTAGTTGGTATAACGAGCCGGTGGAGACAGGGGGTGGTTTTGGTGGAGCAAATTACATTGAGCTACCTAGTAGTCTTACGGGCGTTGAGGCAAAAATTGTGGCTATGGTGGGAAAGTGGTTTCCAACTGGTGCACATAAAGTTGGGGCAGCCTTTGGGTGCTTGGTTCCAAGGCTGGTGACTGGACAGTTTGATCCAGTTGACCAAAAGTCAGTGTGGCCATCAACGGGAAACTATTGTCGAGGCGGAGCGTATGATGCGGCTTTGTTGGGATGTGAATCTATAGCGATACTACCAGAAGGCATGAGTAAAGAGCGGTTTGATTGGTTAGAAAATGTCGCGGGTCAAGTTATAAAAACTCCGGGTACGGAGAGTAATGTCAAGGAGATATTCGATAAATGCTGGGAGTTGCGATCGTCGGGTGAAAACTTGATGATTTTTAATCAATTTGAGGAATTTGGTAACTACTTATGGCATTATTATGTGACGGGAAGAGCTATGGCTGATGTAGTGAAACAGTATGAAGAGCAGGGGATGCGTATGGCTGGCCTTGTTGGATCCACTGGTTCGGCTGGAACCATTGCGAGCGGGGACTATCTTAAGGAGTGTTGGCCTGGGTCCAAAATAGCAGTTAGTGAGGCACTCCAATGCCCGACCCTGCTGATGAATGGATTTGGATCCCACAGAATAGAGGGCATAGGAGATAAGCATGTACCCTGGATACATAACGTTAAAAATACGGACATGGTTATTGCGGTAGATGATGAAGCTGCTATCAGTGTGTCAAGACTATTTAATGAGGAAGCCGGCAAGGAGTATTTGGCAAAACAAGGAGTGGATAGTGACCTCATTGAACGATTGCCGTTAGCTGGTATTAGTGGAGTAGGAAATATTATTTCTGCAATTAAGTTTGCAAAATGGTATGAGCTGGGGCCTGATGATGTCGTGATGACAGTACTTACTGATGGTATGGAGCTATATAATAGCAGGTTGATTGAGCTCAATGAAACACGGGGCGCCTTTACCGAGATGGATGCCCATCTAGCATATGGTAGAGATATTATAGGATTGACGACTGACTATATGACTGAGCTAGACTATTATGGGAAGAAAAGGATTCACAATTTGAAATATTTCACGTGGGTAGAGCAACAAGGCAAGTCGTACGACGAAATACAGGCGCAGTGGTATCAAGACAGTTATTGGGACAATATTAGGCAGTGTGTTGATCCGTTGGATGCTCTGATAGATGACTTTAATAGCATGAGTGGAGCGACCTTAGGTAGCTAATAGTATTTAGGTTAAATATAGAATTATGACGGGTGATAAAGTAGCGCTTTGTTCAGTATGGGATAAAGTAGGCTTGGACAAATTTTGTAGACAATTATCTGAGAGAGGTTGGAAATTGATGGCGTCAGGCGGTACCGCCTCCCATATACGAGAATGTGGTGTCGATGTTATCGAAGTGTCTGATTATACTCGTACTCCTGAAGTGATCGGGGGTCGTGTGAAGACGTTACATCCTGCTATTCACGCTGGTATATTGGCGCGCGACAGTAGTGCTGATCGAAATGAATTGAAATCTAACGGCTGGCATGAGATTGATATGGTAATTGTCAATTTATACCCTTTCCGGGATGTAGTAGCAGATCCATTATCAACGATTGAAATTGCGATTGAAAATATCGATATTGGTGGTGTTGCATTGTTGCGAGCTGCTGGGAAGAATTATCATCGATGTACCGTTGTATCAGATCCTGAAGATTATGATGTAATAATTGATTGCTTAGATAGTAATGGCATTGACATGGATGTACGTAAAAAACTAGCTTTGAAAGCGTTTGGTTGTACTTCGCAATACGATAGTGCAATTGCGAGCTACCTAGGCGATGGTGAAATATTTGATTTGCGAGGATATCATAGTGCTCAGCTTGGCTATGGAGAGAATCCCCATCAGGATGGGACGTTATATTCGTGGCGCCGTGGAGGTAACGTACTAGGAGGCAGGGTACATGATGGTAAAGAAGTGTCATATAACAATGTGCTTGATATGAACAATGCTATCGGTGTTCTACGATCATACAAGGATGTTACTGCAGTTATCATGAAACACAATGCTCCGTGCGGTATCGCAACTAGAGGGAATGTTTATGAAGCGATACGGGATGCCATTGCCTGCGACCCAGTGTCAGCGTTTGGTAGTGTTGTTGGAGTAAATCGTGTGATTGATATTGATGGCGCTAATTCAATAAAGGACCTATTTGTAGAATGTGTGGTTGCGCCTGGGTTCGAAAAAGGAGCGCTTGACATACTTCGGAAGAAAAAGAAATGCAGGTTGCTTGAAGTGGCCGATTTGTATGGACGTCAGGAGATACATGAAGTAAGAAGCGTTACGGGAGGATTGCTAGTGCAAAGTGTTGATGCTGAAGACATGAAAGAAGATGAGATTGACACTGTAAGTAGTAGGATGCCTACTGAAACGGAACTAGAAAATCTTATATTTGCGTGGACAGCGTGTAAGCACGTAAAATCGAATGCGATAGTGTTAGCGAATCGAATGGCGACCGCAGGCATTGGAGGTGGGCAACCGAGTCG
>CAWWAV010000177.1:0-3179 GCA_963934935.1 uncultured Anaerolineales bacterium | reverse complement strand
CTAGTCTTGCTATGTGGGCATAGATTGTTCTTTATTGTCATTCTGGGGACACCTTTAGTGTACGTAATTTTCGGAGAGCCAGTAAATTTTCGAATTCTGGTTTGTCGTCAATTAGACGAATGTTTGGCATGCGGCGTATGATACTACGTATAGCAAGGTGTGTTTCCATGCGTGCTAAAGGTCCACCAATGCAAAAGTGGATGCCGTGGCCAAAACCTATATGTTTGTTTCCGGTTCGTGTGATGTCTAGCTTGTCCGGGTTGTTGAAGTGGTCTGGGTCTCGGTTGGCGGCTCCGATAGATAGGATGACATAGTCTCCGGGTTTGATCAGTTGTCCATGGTAATTTATAATTTCATTTGCTACTCGGGATTGTCGTTGGACTGAATTGTCGTAGCGCATAAATTCTTCGACGGCATTTTCTGTCAACTCCGGATGTGATTTTAGCAGGGAAAATTGAGAAGGGTTGCGAAACAATGCTAGCATACCGTTTCCAATTAGTCCTTCTGTGGTTTCGAATCCAGCAAAAAATAGTAGTACTATCATTGAAACAAATTCGTCTTCAGACAAACTGTCGCCCTGGTCTTCAGCTTCGACTAATGCGGTTAACATGTCGTCGCATGGATTATGTCTACGATCGTTTGCCAATGCTAATAAGTAGCTTGTTGCCTCATCTACTGTATGTTGAGCTTGAGCTGTGCTTTCTGAGGTCACAGCACCTGCGGAAACGAAACCGACTATGTCATTTGACCACTTTCGTATCTTGTCTCGATCCTCTCGAGGTATGCCTAGCATTTCACATATGACTATGGCAGGTAGTTGAAATGCAAATTCGTCCACCAGGTCAAATGAAGTTTTCTGGCAAACTTTGTCCAAAAGTTCGTCTACTATAGTTTGTATTTGAGGTTGTAGGTTATTAATACGATTAGGAGTAAATGCTTTTCCAACTAACTTTCGCAGTCTTGTGTGTACTGGAGGGTCATTAAACGACATCATGTTGGTCATATGCTTGAGTAATCCATTGTACTCTTGCTGGGCGCTTGAATCGATCCGATCCATTATGGAAGCAATTCTATCGCTTGAATTTAACTTGGAATCGTTTAAGCCAGATTTGACGTCATCATAGCGTGTGAGCAACCATGCATTAAGTTTATTGCTCCAGTAAGCCGGCGCATTTGTACGTAAGTCGCGATATAGAGGATATGGATCCGAGAAATATTCGGGTGTCAGAAATCGATCATCGTAGATGCTGTCGTATACAGGTGAATGGTGTCTGTTCTCTGTCATATAGCTAGAGTTGTATCAGCAATGATTTCAGTTTTCTAAGTGCAAGCAGCTCTTCGTATTGTAAACTCTGCGCAGGCAATGTCATGTCAGGGTAACGTTCTAGTAGCGAACTAAAAGCCACTTCGATTTCTAGTCTTGCTAGTGGTCCGCCTATGCAGTAATGGATTCCGACTCCGAAAGAGAGATGTGGGTTAGGATGGCGAGTGATATCGAATTTATCTGGTTCGTTGAATTTGTCTTCATCTCGGTTCGCAGCTGCTATAAATGCATGTATATATTGATCTTTGCGTATATGTTGGTTGTTGATTTCTATATCTTCTTCTGAAACACGTGCTTGTCGTTGTACAGATGTGTCGTAACGCAATATTTCTTCGACAGCACCTTTTATTTTGTTTGGATCATTCCGTAATTGTGTTAACTGCTCAGGATTGCGAAACAATGCAACCAGACCTAGTTCGATAGATCCTTCAGTAGTCTCGTGGCCGGCGAACAACAGCTGTACGCACATGGATATTAGTTCGTCATGAGTTAGATGATCACCTTCATTTTCCAGGCTGACCAATAATGATAATAGGTCGTTCTGAGGATTGTTTCGGCGTTGCTCTGACAATTTGTGGAAATAGTCGCTCAAATATCCTACAGCTTTTTGTGCTTTGTCAGCGCGAGTATGTGTAGTGATACCACCAGATATAAAGTGTCCTATTGCGTTAGACCATTCTCGGAAATTGTTGCGGTCTTCTTTAGGGACACCAATCATGGTCAATATTACTTCAAATGGCTGTCGAAACGCAAATGTGCTAGCAATATCAACTACTTCATTCTGGCGCAGTGGCTCTAGAAGTTGGTCGACAATTTTCTGGACAGTAGGGCGAAGTGTGTTCATCATTCGTGGCGTGAAAGTCTTACCGAGTAATCGGCGGAGGCGATCGTGATCTGGTGGATCGGTAAATCCTAGCCATTTGTTTACATGTTGTTCTAGTTGCTGGTATTTGTTGCGCTCATTAGGTGGGATCTGACTTAGTATAGCTGCTACCCGTTTGCCAGAACTTAATCGAGAATCATGCAGTACAGTTTGTACATCATTGTAACGGGTTACTACCCAAGCTTCAAGTTTCTCGCTCCAAAATACTGGGTTTTCTTCACGCAGCTGTTTGTAGTACGGATACGGATCATCTAAGAAGTTTGGTGTAAGAAGATCGCGGTCAAATTGGTGTGAATATTCTGTATTCATCTATCAAGGCATGACCCAGCCGCCATTTATATCGAATGTTGCACCGGTGCTGTAAGTATTTTTGTCACTACATATCCAAACTATCATACGAGCCACCTCTATAGGATCTGCCATGCGTTTTAGAGGGGTGTCCAGAGCTATTTCATCCAGTATTTCTTTGGAGGTTGTTTCTAGCAACATAGGTGTTGCCATCATTCCGGGGCAGACTGTGTTGACTAAAATCCCATCTAAAGCCCCGTGGTTGGCATACATTTTGGTGAAAACGGAGATTGCTCCTTTGCTAGCTTCATATGGTGCAGATGTCATACGCATTCCACCGCGATAGACACCAACACTGGTTATATTCACTACCCGGCCCCATTTACGTTTTGCCATGTCCAACATGGAAGCGCGTGTTAAAAAGAAAGGCGCTCTGGCATTTATATGAAAGGTTCGGTCGAAAAGGTCTGGAGTCATGTCCTCTAGTTCGTGTCTTTCAAATATGGCTGCTGCATTGACTAAAATGTCTACTTGTCCTAGTTGTGAAATGGTGTCTGCGACTACTTTTTCGCATTGTGAGACGTCAGATAGGTCAGCTGGTAATGCAATGAGATTGCTGGGTACATTACCAATGTCACTAATCACATTGAGTAGGGTATTTTCTTTTATATCTACCAGAGCAAC
>CAWWAV010000176.1:0-3199 GCA_963934935.1 uncultured Anaerolineales bacterium | reverse complement strand
CGTTATTGCAAAGATGTAAGCGGTTATAGTAACTGTTAGAGTCAAACGTATGCCGACCACTAGCTTCTTTATTACTTCCTGATAAAGTTCATTCGTGATAAAGCTATAGACGAAAAATGTTGCTGCAAGCAGTATCAATATTGCCCACCAAGGTAGGTTGGCCAACCGGTCTGTAGTGTTTGACTGGAAACTAGATGAGGTTCTACTGCTCGCGTTTTTCAAGTAAGGTTTAGTATTTAGGCACTATAGTGATGAAATGAGGATCAACTCGATTGTTGACGTTTGATATTTCCACATCTTCATGGATTAGTCCAGCCCAGAAGTAAAGAGGATTGCGTGCAGGCACATCAGTTATAGTGACGGCACCTGTAATTGTGGTTCGTTCACCTGGCATGAGATACCAATATTCGCCAATTTTTGTTAATTCATGTTTTTTGCCGAGTGACCAACGCCATGGATAGTCTCTTATGCAAGTATCGCAATCAATTCCGATGCGCCAAGCGCCGGACTCTTCATACCAACCATGTGTGTTTGAGTTCTCATTTTGAGCATACTGAAATCCTGGTTCTGGACCACTAGTTCGAATAGGAGATGCACCATAGTTCTCGACGGTGAGAGTGAACATTAATTTGTCCCCTTGGACTATAGTTGTATCTGCAAATTCAACATCTGCGTTGATAATGTCTGCCCGTGGGACACCACCATGTTTGATCTCTAACAGTCCTTCTACGCTTACTTTTTGGCCAATCTCATCTAGCGAGCTTGCTATTACCTGATAAATGCCATCGGGTGGTGGGCTTACTCCTAAATCAACTCCTCCCTCATACTCAAATGTGTGCATACCTGGTTGATCTATAGGGGTGTTACCAGCACGTTCTGCTATCGGCAATTGGTTACCGTGATCATCAATTATATATACATCGATATGCGCTTCCTTGGTAAGGAAAAGATTGATCCAAATTCGATCACTAATCCCATCTCTGTTAGGGGTAAAAAGGATGGGCGAGACACTGAATCCACGCATGTCAGGAATGGCGTCATCCGCAAGGCTTACAGTGAGGCTTCCAGTTTTCCTTTCACGGTTCTGTTGATTGTTAGCTTCAACAACCCATTGGTACTCTCCATTTGGCAGGACTCGTGAGACAATTGTCCCTTCGACAGAATCGCTTGGCATTAAGAATCCGCTCACTATTCCGGAGAAAAGTAAATTGTGCTCGCCAGACTGACGTGGTTTATTGGTGCGGAAATCATAGCGTTTGCCATCATTGTCCAAAAAAAATATTGACACATTAGCTGGTTGCGACAATTTGTATGTTACTCTAGTAACGTCATATATGTTATCGGCATTTGGAGAAATTACTTCGTATTCAAAGTCGGCATAGCTCAATAAACGTCCGTCAGGTCTTAGGAATATCCAAGTCACAAACAACAAAAAGACAGTTGTAAAAGTGGCTACTAATGTGGTCCGAAGTGGGGATGGTTGCATTGACTAGTAACTGGTATGAAAATTATAGTGATGGATATGGCAGTGTACCAAATAGGGCGGATAGCGTCAAACTGCAATTCTGTCATCAAGACATGAAATGAGTACATCTAGTGATTGTATTAATACTTCTTTCCATCCTTGATTTGTATCTTCTATTGACAGCAATATTTTACCTCGTGTAATTCTAGCATCGCGTGGCATATTATCAGCTAGGTGCCTTCGCAGGTTTTCGTCTTCTAGACTACGGCATCGCAATGATATTTTCTTTCCCTCTATGTTAACAGAATCAATTTGCGCTTTATGTGCTAACAATTTTACTTTTAGTTGAAACATTAGATTTGTTACCGGTTCGGGTGGTTTTCCAAAGCGATCACTTAATTCTGCGGCAATATCTTTTACACTATTGTCATTGTCAAGTTCGGCCATGCGTTGATACAGTTGCATGCGCAGTCGTCTATCAGTAACATATGTTGGAGGAAGACCTACCTCAAACGGTAGTTCGACTGACACTAAGGATAGGTCCCAGTCTGGTAGTGCATCTTGATTATCTTTTTCATTACCAATCTTGTTGATCTTGATAGCTTTGCGCAGCAATCGAGTGTAGAGATGAAACCCTACTGCTGCCATGTGACCATGCTGCCGTTTCCCTAGCATGTCTCCAGCCCCACGCATTTCTAGATCGCGCATGGCAATAGAATATCCAGCCCCAACATGCGTATTTTCAGACACAGTTTCTAAGCGCATGCGCGCATCTTTACTAAGGAGGCGACGATTATTGTCGTGGTAAAGAAAATAAGCATAAGCACGCTTGACGCCACGACCTACGCGGCCCCTTAATTGATAAAGTTGTGCTAGTCCAAATATGTCTGCTCGGTCTACGATTAGTGTGTTAGCGTTTGGTATATCTAAACCACTCTCAATAATTGAAGTGCATACTAACAAATCATATTCGTGTCGGACAAAAGATTTCATTGCTTTTTCCAGTTGTTTTTCGGGCATTTGACCGTGTGCGATTATTATTCTAACTTCTGGAACAAAATCAGCGACAAGCTTAGCCACAGTGTCTATTGTCTCCACTCTGTTATGTACAAAAAACACTTGGCCATCGCGATCTAACTCCCGTAATATCGCCTCTCTTATTAGAGTTTTACTGAATTGTGCTACCTGTGTAATTACAGGTAGGCGAGATTCCGGAGCAGTATTTATCGTGCTGATGTCTCGAGCACCGGTAAGAGTCATGTATAGTGTGCGTGGAATGGGTGTGGCAGTCATTGTAAGTACATCTATAGTAGTCCGTAATTGTTTTAAGTATTCTTTGTGTGTAACTCCGAATCGTTGCTCTTCGTCAATGATTAAGAGTCCTAGGTCATTAAATGTTACGTCAGATTGTACGAGTCTATGAGTGCCTATGACTATATCTACTTTTCCATTTGATATGGCTGTAATTATGTCCTGTTGTTCGGCTTTGCTTTTGAAGCGAGATAGCATTTCTATATGAACTGGGAATGTGGACATTCGTTGTTGAAAGGTTAGGTAGTGTTGTTGCGCAAGTACAGTAGTAGGCACTAGTACTGCAACCTGCTTGCCATCCAAAACCGCCTTAAAAGCTGCTCGTAATGCGACCTCTGTTTTGCCATAGCCGACGTCACCACATATTAATCTGTCCATTGGTCTAGGAAGCTGCATGTCGTGTTTTATTTCCTCCAATGCCGT
>CAWWAV010000175.1:0-3203 GCA_963934935.1 uncultured Anaerolineales bacterium | reverse complement strand
TAGCCTTAGCGATTAGTCTGTATCAAGCCAGCCGTTTGATAATGGAAACTGTTTCAGCTCCGCGTTCCGATATCGTGCAGGATCATGGAGGTCACGTATCAGGTTTGGGTGAGACTATGCGTGCAGACAAGTGGTGGATTGAGCCGTTATGGACCGGTTTCGGATTTCTATGTTTTGTGGCTTATGCTAATTGGGCCGGATTTCAAGGTGAACATTATTGGCATGGGTCATATTTATCTCCTTTCTATTCGCCAGTTTTGTTTGTTGATCTATCGCGTGTTGGAGCTGCTCCATTAGAGCATGCGTGGCTTGGTATTTGGCCTGATTGGATTAGGCAAATTTGGCCTCCATTTTTCCCGACTTCACCTGCTTGGTTAATTTTGGCGGGCCCGCTTGCTTTTCGTTTGACATGTTATTACTACCGCAAGTTTTACTACCGTTCATATTTTTTGAGTCCTCCAGGATGTGCTGTTGGAGCTATGCCAAGCAATATTGTGGCTGGTCCGACTGGGACCAAGCAATACAAAGGTGAAACAGCATTGTTTATCTTTCAAAATATTCATCGCTACACATGGTATCTGGCAGTTGTATATATAGGTATTCTCTCATGGGATGCATTTATATCGTTGTGGGAGGGCGGAGAAGTTTTTAATGGGCGTATGGGTATAGGAGTTGGATCAGTTGTGTTGTTTTTGAATCCAGTGCTATTAGCCACTTATACCTTTGGTTGTCACTCATGTAGACATTTAGTGGGCGGTAGAAAAAATTCTTTTTCTGGCAAGATTGGTGCACGCATTAGGTTCAGCTTGTGGAAGAAAGTGACCTGGCTAAATCAACGGCACATGTTGTTTGCATGGCTCAGCATGATATGGGTTGGATTTAGTGATTTTTACGTACGTATGTGTTCTATGGGTATCATCAACGATATTAACACCTGGTAGAGGTTTTGCAAAATATGAATGCGGATATATCTGAAATTCAGACATTTGATCATGATGTGGTTGTTATAGGGGCTGGGGGAGCAGGACTTAGAGCTGCAATAGAATGTTCTGCTCAAGGTCTAAATACCGGCATGATTTGTAAATCATTACTGGGAAAGGCTCATACAGTTATGGCTGAGGGTGGTGCAGCAGCTTCGTTGGGTCATACAGATGAGCGCGATAATTGGAAGGTTCATTTTAGAGATACGATGCGTGGTGGTAAGTTTCTTAATCAGTGGAGAATGGCCGAGCTACATGCGCAGCATGCTGCGGATAGGGTTAGGGAGCTGGAGGAATGGGGCGCGGTGTTTGATCGTACGCCAGATGGATATATTAATCAACGCCCGTTTGGAGGCCATCGCTATCCTAGGCTTGCCCATACAGGTGATCGTACGGGCCTTGAGATCATCCGTACTTTGCAGGATTATGGAATTCATCAGGGAATACATGTGCATCAAGAGTGTACTGCACTAAAACTTTTGAAAGACTCGGGCAAAATAAGCGGGGTTTTTGGATATTGGCGGGATACAGGTCGCTTTGTACTGTTTCGAACCAAGGCAGTCATTATGGCTACTGGAGGTGCTGGAAAAATCTGGCGTGTTACAAGTAATTCTTGGGAATATACTGGAGATGGGATGGAAATGGCTTACAGCGCTGGCGCAGAATTGATTGACATGGAGTTTGCTCAGTTTCATCCGACTGGAATGATTTGGCCACTAAGTGTGCGTGGAATATTAGTCACTGAAGGTGTGCGTGGCGAGGGTGGGGTTCTTCTAAATAGTGAAAACGAAAGATTTATGTTCAACTACACTCCTGACCGTTTTAAAGAAGAAACTGCTGATTCACCCGAAGAAGCACAGCGATGGTTGGATGGAGATGCAAGTGCTCGTAGGCCTCCTGAGTTGTTGACGCGTGACGTTGTAGCAAAGTCTATTATGAAGGAGGTTGAAGCTGGTCGTGGCTCTGCCCATGGAGGGGCTTATTTGGATATTGCTAGCAGAAGAGATGGTGAATATATAAAACGTAAATTGCCGAGCATGTATCATCAATTCAAAGAGCTGGCTGAGGTTGATATTACTAAAGAACGAATGGAAGTAGGACCTACTCTGCATTATATGATGGGAGGTATAGCAGTAGATGGTGATACGCAGATGACTGCTGTGCCAGGTCTATTTGCTTGTGGAGAATGCACAGGTGGGATGCATGGTGCCAATCGTCTGGGTGGCAATTCGCTGAGTGACTTACTAGTATTTGGTTGGCTTGCAGGAAAAGGAGCAAAGGACTATGTTAGCCAGCTATCCAGACCATTGCAGATAGACCCTGATCATATTGAGGAAGCAAGGCGCCAAGCAGTAGGACCATTGAATCAAGAAGGTGGAGAAAACCCCTATCTTTTGCACGAAGAATTACAAAATATTATGAATGATGTCAATATAGTTCGTACTGCTGATGGTTTGAAAAGAGCCATAGAGTCGCTCGAGGAATTAAAGCCCAAGTTAGCTAATATATATGCTGCTGGATCAAGTCAATATAATCCAGGGTGGAATCAAGCTTTATCAATGCGTCCCATGTTTATAGTCGCTGAGGCAGTAGCGAGGGCTGCACTCATACGTGAGGAAAGTCGTGGAGCTCATACTAGGTTAGATTTTGAAGGAGAACGTGAAGAGTGGGGTAATATCAATATAATGATATGTCAGAATACTGATGGCTCTATGGACGCTAGCAAAGTTGGTAGAAATTCTCCTCCAGACCATTTAGCTAAAATTGCTTACTCAAACCTAGAAGATTTGGAAGGAGGAGTTCATGTCTGAGTACACCTTCCAAATATGGCGAGGCGACTCGTCAAGCGGTGAATTCATTGAATATAAAACGGAAGTCGATGATGGCATGGTTGTGCTTGACGTTTTACATAGAATTCAAGCCCAGCAAGCAGGTGATATGGCTTTGCGTTGGAATTGTAAGGCTGGAAAATGTGGTTCATGTGGGATGGAAGTGAATGGAAAACCACAATTGGCTTGCATGACTCGTATGAACACATACCTTGAGCAAGATGTTATTACTGTACAGCCACTAAAAACCTTTCCCGTAATTAAAGACTTAGTGTGTGATGTTTCATGGAACTATGATCAAAATCTAAAGATCAAGCCTTTTAAGCCTGGACCCCCAGATTCTGATGGTAGATACCGGATGAGTCAGGAAGATGTCGATCGCGTACAGGAGTTT
>CAWWAV010000174.1:0-3220 GCA_963934935.1 uncultured Anaerolineales bacterium | reverse complement strand
GATTCTATTTTTTCCAGCTATCGCTATTTATGTTGCACTACAGATGTACATAACTCACAGCAGTAATGATATTACTAATTGGAAGAGTGATACTCTAAAAGTCTGGTTGGTTTACATAGTTGTTTGTGGAGCTATTGTGATACCTTATTTACTTTGGACTAAACAGGTGTTGGGCATGGTGTTTAGACCAGGTTTTGTTCTCGTTGCGCCGACCGATATAATATTTCATGTGGCAGCCAGTGTACCTAGGCTGGGTGGTTATTTGATTTGGTTGGGTGCACTTGTATTACCGTTCACCTTTTTGACGTTCGAACATATTAGAGTTCGAATAAAACGTCCCAGTTTGTTCATCGTTGCTGCTATATTGATACCCTTGAATGTAGCAATAATAGGTGCTGTGCATTATTTGGAAATTACATCAGGTGAACTTTTTGGGGAAATGTGGTTTGGTTGGTTAGAAAGATTGCTTCCCACTTTCATTATTGTGGTAATGAGATTTGTCTTTCTGACTGCTAGCGAACTTGTAGTGGTTGGCTTAATTATTTGGGGGAGACAAAAGTTATGGCCAAATGCATTCATGGTGCTGTGGTTGTTAGTACCGTTGTTGATCCATTCATTTTATAGGATGAGTCAGCGTTATGTTATGTTCTTCTTACCGCCCTTAGCTGTGTATATAGCTTGGCTTGTTGTAAAATCTGTAACATTAAGCAAGCATAGAACAACAGCTATTGCTTTGTGTATTGTTTATATGATAATCTACCCTAGCATAGGGCTATTCACTAGTGCTTATTACAGTGCTGAGGGACATGCATCTGCTGATATAGCGGAATATGTTAACGAGAACAAGATTAATATAGCTGCAAGCAGACATAATCCCGTCCTTACAAATTCGTTTTATCTGATTGATGAATCGCGCTTTCCTAGATCTGATTCATCAATAAACCACAGAGTTGCGGCATTGGGACGATATGAGGACATAGAAAATGCTATTTATGTACGAGAGGTTAGAGTAATCGGTCTATTGATTAAACGTTATGTGGTCTTGCCACTGTCTTAGGAGCTAAAAGCTTAATGTATATACTGGGTATAAATGCATATCATGGAGGCGCATCAGCATGTCTTATCAAAGATGGTGAATTGATTGCTGCTGTCGAAGAAGAACGTTTTGAGAGAGTTAAGTATTGGGCTGGATTTCCAGTGCATTCCATCAAATATTGTCTGAGCGAAGCTGGCATATCTGTGTATGATGTGGAACATATTGGTATATCTCGTGACCCAAACGCAAATATAGTTAGGAAAGCACAGTATGCAATACGGAGGGGTCCTTCTCCTCAATTACTTCTTGACCGTTTAAGAAATCGACAGGTCGTTGGTAATATATCCACTGTATTATGTGACAATTTGAAGATTAATCGACGTGATCTCAAAGCTAGTTTTCACAATGTGGAACATCATCGTGCCCATATGGCAAGTGCATTTTTTGTGTCACCCTATGAAAATGCAGCGGTGTTGTCAGTTGATGGCATGGGCGATTTTACTAGCACAATGTGGGGTACTGGTAGTGGCAACAAATTTAATGTTAGTGGTGCGATCCATTTCCCCCATTCAATTGGCATATTATATACAGCGGTATCACAGTGGTTGGGTTTTAGTCAGTATGGTGATGAAGGGAAGGTAATGGGACTAGCTCCTTATGGAGAGCCACATTATGTAGATAAATTGCGACGCATATTGCGAGTGCAGTCTGACAACACCTTTGAGATTGACCAAACTTATTTGAGGTACCAGGCTGAAGGTGGCACCATGAGTTGGGCAGGTGGAAAGCCAAAGATAGGGCGGCTTTACTCTGATAAATTTGTGAAGTTGTTTGGAGATGCTCGTCAACCAAATGAAACTTTAACATCTTATCATAAGGATGTAGCTTCCTCACTACAAGTTATTACTGAGGAAGCAGAATTTGCACTGCTCGATAAACTCTATCAAGAAACAAAGTGTGACAACTTGTGCCTGGCCGGAGGCGTCGCATTAAACAGCGTATTTAATGGTAAGGTGCTGCCCAATACTGATTTTAATGAAATATTTATACAACCTGCTGCTAGTGATGCCGGTACTGCACTTGGCGTTTGTTACTACATATATCATCAGATCTTGGGTTTTCCTCGTACTTACAACATGTCTCATGCGTTTACAGGCCCTCAATTCTCTAACGGATATGTGGAATCTGCCTTGAGGAGACATAGTTTGGAATATTCCACATTGGATGTTCATGTATTGGCCAAAGAGACTGCACAGCTGATTGCAAAAGGTAATGTGATTGGATGGTTTCAAGGGCGGATGGAGTGGGGTCCTCGGGCATTAGGAAATCGTAGTATCATAGCAGACCCTCGTTATTCAAGTACACAGGACTTGCTTAACTCTCGCATAAAAAACCGCGAGAGTTTCAGACCTTTTGCACCAGCTGTGCTTGAGGAATATGTGGGTGATTACTTTGATCAATCATATCCTGACCCCTTCATGTTGAAAGTTTATGGAGTGTTGCCAGAAAAACGCGAAATTATTCCAGCTGTCACTCATGTAGATGGGTCTGGTAGACTACAAACTGTGACAAGAGATACATCCTTACCCTACTATGAATTGATTAACGCGTTTTATGAACATACAGGTGTGCCCGTTGTTCTGAACACAAGCTTCAACGAAAATGAGCCTATTGTATGTACACCTGAGGAAGCGATTGCCTGTTTTATGCGTACTAAGATGGATGTATTGGTGATTGGCAACTACATAGTGAAAAAATGAAAGTCTTAATCACAGGAAGTTCAGGTTTTATTGGGTGTCATCTGGTTCGTGGCATTATAGAGCGCGGTCACTTGGTGTTAGGTGTCGATGTTAATATGCCTGTATCAAGACCAGAAGGTTTTATTTTTCAAGAATGTGACATATTGGATGCAGAGAAGTTAAAAGCAATATTTCTGGAATTTGAACCGACTCACGTTATGCATCTGGCAGCACGAACAGATTTGGATGAGAAAGCTGATTTGATGATTGATTATGCTGCTAATGTCGCCGGTGTTGAGAATCTAGCTGCTGCTGTTCAATCTACTTATAGTGTAGTCCGTTGTATTTATACTTCCACGCAGTTGGTGTGTAGACCAGGTTACATACCTCAAAACAATAAGGATTGGCAGCCACATACAAAGTATGGGGAAAGCAAAGTGCTAGG
>CAWWAV010000173.1:0-3232 GCA_963934935.1 uncultured Anaerolineales bacterium | reverse complement strand
TTCGTAATCGCTAAGATCAGCACGCAACGATTGCACTGGTTTCTCTCTGGTTCCAATATTACCAGCGGCCTGATTAACACTTTCTGATCTACCAACAAGCAAAACTTGAGCACCTGCATCATATAGTGCCTGGCCCATTGCACTACCAATGCCACCGCCACCACCAGTAACAATTGCCTTTTTACTTTTCAAATTAAACATTGTCATATCACCCACAGGATCTACTATAAACGATTTTTGCGATTATATATAATCGCATATATACTGTCAATTGCTTAGTTATGTTGTTGTACACATTCTATAAAGTAATGATACGCGAACCGTATAAACGGACGTTCAATAATGAGGTAAATAGTATAATAAAGTCTATATATTGTATTCAACGTACTGATGATGGCATCCGTTGATGGCATCCGTGACCCAAAAATGTACTGAATGTTAGTGTCATAGCCAATCCGTACAAGACTGCTTTACAAGGTATTGATAGTGAAAATACTGGAAATCGATGCTAAAACAATCCTAAGCAAACATTCCTTAGCAATACCACAAGGCACAGTGGTGACCTCCCCAATGGAAGCTTTTAATGCTGCAGACAGCCTATCCAGGCCAGTAGTTTTAAAAGTACAAATTCCTAGCAGTGGTCGCATGAAAGCTGGAGGCGTAAAATTCGCCCAAACACCAGACGAAGCCAAAAACGAAGCAGCTGTTCTCCTACAAACAACAATAAACAATTACTCTGCCAACAACATATTATTAGAAGAGAAGCTATCTGTTAATTCAGAAATATTCCTGGGAATCACATATGACGCTGACAGTCGCACAGGAGTGATATTAGGATCAGTATCAGGCGGAATAGATGTAGAGAAATCAGACAAAATAGCTAGGGCAATATTTTCGCCTCAACTTCCTACTCCTGATTACATAGGCAGACAAATCGCCATAGAACTAGGATATGAAAGCAAGGATTTGTTAAATCTATCGCGTATTATCACAGCATTAGTCACCTGTTTTATACAATCGGACGCACTCCTACTGGAAGTCAATCCATTAATATTGACATCTGATCACGAATGGGTAATCGCAGACGTGCATATGGAATTAGATGACGACGCACTATTTCGACAAAAAGAACTGCTCAAGCATGTACCATACTCCAATGATCTGGTTATGCAAACTTCAGATTTCGAACAATTAGCCAAAGAAATAGACAGCAGTGACCACAGAGGCGTAGCGGGACGACTAGTTGCATTTGATGGTAATTTAGGCATGTTAATGGGTGGTGGAGGAGCTAGCATGACAATATTTGATGCAGTACTAAATGCTGGCTTAAATCCTGCCAATTATTGTGAGATTGGTGGCAACCCCAGTGTAAACAAAGTAAAAGAGCTCACCAAACTCATTTTGCAGCAACCATCTGTAGATAAACTCGCAGTAATCATGAATGTGGTCAGCAATACTCGCACTGATCTTGTAGCTCGCGGTGTAATAAAAGGCATAGTTGAATTAGGGCTTATCCCAAAAGATGTAATTAGTGTTTTCAGAATTCCAGGCTCCTGGGAAAAGGAAGGCTACGATATCCTGGACCATTATAAAGTGTCTTACTTTGGCCGAGAAACCAGTATCGACGAAGCCGTGGACTCAATCAAATGCCGATTTTAGCAGATTCCAATTCTCGTATTATCGTACAGGGGATTACAGGACGTGAGGCATCAGTCTTCACCAAAGAGTCGATTCAATATGGAGCTCAGATAGTTGCCGGAGTTACTCCAGGCAAAGGTGGGCAAACTATACACAATGTACAAGTATTCGATACAGTACAAGCAGCTAAACAGTCACATAAGGCTGATGCTACAGTGATTGCAGTGCCAGCTCCTTTTGTTAGAGATGCTGCACTTGAAGCACTAGCTGCCGAAATAAAACTCCTCGTAATAGTCACT
This sequence comes from uncultured Anaerolineales bacterium, assembly GCA_963934935.1. Taxonomy (GTDB): domain Bacteria; phylum Chloroflexota; class Anaerolineae; order Anaerolineales; family UBA11657; genus UBA11657. The sequence goes on along the minus strand of CAWWAV010000173.1, from coordinate 1,295 downwards.
GAAAGAATACCACGTCGAGATGTCGTGACAATTATCGAAAATGCTACTCAACAAGATGCAAGAGTCATTGGTCCTAATACTCTAGGGGTTATATCACCGAATCGCACACGAATAGGAATGTGTGGCGGTAATGCCAAAGATGTGCGTAGAGCATATATGCAAGGTCCAGTAGGAATTATGTCGCGTAGCGGAGGTATGATGACTGAAATTGCTAATCAACTCACACAGTCTGGTATTGGCGAAAGCACATGTGTAAGTATAGGAGGCGATCCAATAGTAGGAAGCACATTTCTAGATCTACTACCTCTTTATGAAAAAGACCAAGAAACAAAATCTTTGGTGCTATTCTGTGAACCTGGAGGCACAATGGAGGAGCGCCTATCAGAGTATCTTAATGCAAATTCATGCAGACTTCCAATTGTTGCATTTATTGCCGGAAGATTTGCCGACCGCATGCAAGGCATACGTTTTGGACATGCAGGTGCTATAGTTGAACGTGGTCGTGGTAGCCCATCTGATAAAGCTCGACTACTAAGAAACTCCGGGGTATATGTAGCAGAGAAATTATCGGACATACCGCAATTAGTGAAAGAGAACACATAGAAATATTTACTAGGATAGATCTCATGGGCATGTTCATACATATAGATGTCGATCAAACCAAATTAACCTCTAGCCAAACAAAAAGCCTAATAAATATATGTCCGGTAGATATATTTATTCTTGATAATAATATAATCGGCACCGATTCAAATCAGGAGGATGAGTGCACATTATGTGAACTGTGCTTGGACAACTCTCCAAAAGATGCTGTTGCAATCAATAAATCATATAGTGACGAACAACTTACTTCACACGCAAACCATAAATAATTATTTTTTTGATGAGCAGACAATCATCTTCCATCATTAAATATAATGTAAACTGAAGGTGCTATGCCCAGCATAAAGCGACTAGAAACACCACTAACACAAGAAAACCTAAAGAGTTTGCGGGTGGGACAACGAATACTAATATCTGGGTTTGTATATACTGCACGAGACGCAGCTCACAAGCGTCTTACCAATGCTATTGATGCCAAAGAAAAGCTACCGATTCCAATTGACGGACAAATAATCTACTATGCTGGTCCGTCTCCCACGCGTCCGGGAGAAATAATAGGCTCTGCAGGTCCAACTACTGCCACAAGAGTGGATGTATACACCCCCAAATTACTTGCAAATGGTCTTAAGGGTATGATAGGAAAGGGATACAGGACCCCAGAAGTCAGAATGGAAATGAAAAAATATGGAGAT
>CAWWAV010000172.1:0-3275 GCA_963934935.1 uncultured Anaerolineales bacterium | reverse complement strand
TTAGTATAGATACAGATCATGAAACATCTGTTACAGGATTGTTTGGTGACACTAATTTGAATTTTTCGTCAATTGGCGGGAGACAAGTGTCTGCATTTGGTGTACATGCAATGTCTGACCCAGGAATTTATCAGTTGTTGCTAACTGCTGAGAGGAATGATGGTCAGCCAGTTACTTTGGAAATGCGTTTGCGAATTGCGGATGCGCAGTATGGGTCTCAGAATTTAATGCTGGCATCAGATAAAGCCAAGTTGCTGGAGGATGAGAATGTACGTGCCACCGAGGATCAAATAATCTTAGATACAGTATCAATTTTCACCGAAAATAAATTGTGGGAAGATGGTTTTGGCCATCCAATTTCAATGAATTACATTACTACTCGATTTGGTATGCGCAGGAGTTACAACGGGAGAGATTACCTAACTTTTCATGGAGGAGTGGATTTTGGGGCATCGGAAGGTACGCCAATTTACGCACCGGCTGCCGGAGTGGTTGTCATGTCGAAAACTCTTGATATTCGAGGAACTACAACTATTATAGATCACGGTGTAGGAGTGTATACTGGATACTGGCATCAGCAGGAGTCAAAAGTATCTGTAGGACAAAAGTTGGCATACGGAGAACTTATAGGGTACGTTGGTAATACTGGTTTATCGACTGGACCACATTTGCATTGGGAAGTATGGGTCAATGGTATCCAAGTGAATCCGCTGGAATGGATTGACCAGGAGATTAATTAAGGAGGGTCTCACTATGAAGGTAGATGGTAAGCACTACAACACTATATGGATAAAATCAGATGACAAATCTGTGGTTCAGATTATTGATCAGCGATGGTTGCCTCATAAGTTTGTAATAGAAGATCTCACTACTGTAGAAGAGGCTGCCGTTGCTATTAAAGATATGCATGTACGTGGTGCTCCCTTAATAGGTGTGACCGCAGCTTATGGAATGTATTTGGCTGCCCTTTCAGCATGCGATGAGACGGATTCGAATTTTATGCATAAACTTGATCAAGCTGTTGCTATACTGAGATCATCGCGTCCTACTGCCATGAACTTGTTTTGGGCATTGGATCATCAGATGAATGGTATTCGAGAGTTTGATGGAAATGTGGAAGCAAAAATTCGACTAATACTTGATCTGGCAGGTGAAATTGCTGCCGAGGAACTAGAGTCTTGTCGCTTAATTGGTGAGCATGGGGTTGGATTGATTGAATCTATTAGCCAGGCAAAATCTGGAGAAACGGTTAATATACTTACGCACTGTAATGCCGGATGGTTGGCATGTGTGGATTATGGAACTGCTACAGCACCTATATATTTAGCGCATGACAATGGTATTAAGTTACATGTCTGGGTTGACGAGACTAGACCGCGGAATCAAGGTGCCCGTCTGACTGCATGGGAGCTTGGTCAGCACGGAGTTCCGCACACGATAGTGGCTGACAATGTTGGTGGTCATCTTATGCAACATGATATGGTTGATATGGTAATAACTGGATCTGATCGTACTGTCTATACAGGCGATGTTGCTAATAAAATAGGTACATATCTAAAGGCGCTGGCTGCACAGGACAATAATGTGCCATTTTATGTAGCTTTGCCTTCTTCGACTTTTGATTGGGAGAATACTGATGGGGTAGCGCAAATACCTATTGAACAGCGAGATGAGTCAGAGGTAAAAAATATTATAGGTTTGAACGAGGGAGAAATCCGTTCCGTGTTGCTTGCTCCTGAAACAAGCGCAGCCGCTAATTATGCATTTGATGTGACACCTTCGAGGTTGGTAACAGCTTTGATTACGGAGCGAGGTATCTGTAGCGCCAATGAAAGTGGTGTACTTGGGCTTTTCCCAGAAAAATCTGAGCAAGTGAAGCAAATCGATTAGATATACATTATCGATGAATAGGCGGATACGCTAATCACTAGTATATATTGCCGAAACTCACACAATTTATCTTAAAGTTTGTGAACACAAATTATTGACAACGTATCAGTATTGCGATTATAATAAATATAGTAATTGACCCTGGATTGCCACGCTAAATTTCTCTGTGATACAAAATAACAATTTGCCTGATATAGACTGGATCGAATCTTTTGCGCTTCAATCTGATGACTACGATCACTTAATTAACTTGCTTCTTGAAGCTGGTACTCCTTGGAGTACGGCTGAAATTGTCGTAGCATTATTAGAGCACCAACTTTTGCGTGAACAAGAAAAGAGTGTTAATGAGTGTGAAGATTGGGATGAAGTGTATAGCCCTGACAAAACTTATACATCCGGTCAGACAATTCATTTTCCACTATTAGGTGGCTTAAATGGTGAGGTGATTTCAATTCGTAATGGTGACAACCCAGATTATGGCGAGTATAAGGTGTTTCAGATCCTATGTGAGGATGACACCACTCGTGAATTTGCTTGCGGCATGGAAAACAATTCTTTGAAAAATAGCTCTAAATTCGGAAGTAATGGTCGTTCTAATCAATTGAGGGAAACCGCGCAACAGATACTTAAAGAGCACACTCGACTCTTGGAAGACAAAATCGAATCTGAATTGCTTGAACACAATGATTTGGTTCGTCTATCTGGATATTGGTTCCCAGTTGATTTGCTGGCAGATATTAACACTGGATACCTAAATTTAGCTGAGGCTGCTCTAGATTTGGCCGACGGACGTCCATTATCCACAAAAGATCTTTTGCAGGAAATTGGCATAATGACAAGGGAGAGTGAAGAGGAATTGTTGGTTTTTTCTCTTAACTATGCCCTCCAAAGAGATGAACGTTTTGAAGATGTTGGTCCTTCTGGTCAGGTCCTATGGTTTTTGACTGCTATGAAACCGAGAGATATTGTTATGTCCGAGAATTATCTTGCATGTGAGCCAGTTGGCTATCTGCAGGAATCATTGACAGAAGATATGAAAAGTCTAGCTCTGAAATTATGTGATGAGTTCAGCGAAAATATGGAAACACAAGATCTGGAGGGGCCGGTTGAAGTGGTGCTTACTTACCCACATCTGAGAGCAGGTACACTCCCCTTAAGTGCTTACACAGCACACCTTTTCCCTTCTGCACTTGTTTCGCCGCGTGTAAGAATTACATTAATTGATGCACTATCAGGTCAGAGTCTACCAGGTTGGGTTGCACTGAAAGAGCGTTTTGTTTGGGGTATGGCACCACTTTACAAGAAATACGATGTGATCACAGGGGCTCGAATTACTATTACACCTGGAACTGATCTGAGCGAAAGTGTTGTATCTATTGAGCAAC
>CAWWAV010000171.1:0-3334 GCA_963934935.1 uncultured Anaerolineales bacterium | reverse complement strand
AGACACAGTTATGGCTAGTACTTATAGTAAGCCACAAGTACATAAGCTAATGGTACAATCCAATCACCCTAAACAACAATCTGATAATATGACCGATAGTCAATCACAAACTCTAGATCAGGTTACCCATCGCAGACGTGGTTGTGGCCTTATTGGCTACAACAAAGATGCGTCTGCGGGAGGATACACCTTGTTTGCACCTGCTACAGGGAACGGAATGGTTTTCCTCATAGACATGGAAGGTTCCCTTACCCACACATGGCAAATGCCCTATCCTCCAGGCAGACATGCGGTTCTTTTACCCAATGGAAATCTTGGCTACAATGGTCGCCACCCTGATTCTCCAAACATTTACGCGCCATGGGCTCTCTGGCATGGTGGTGCATTCATAGAAGCAACACCTGAAGGAAAAATTGTTTGGGAACACACGGACTTAACCCATCACCATGATGCACAATGGTTGCGTAATGGACACATATTATATGGCGCAGTTGAACAAATGCCGGATAATTTTGCCCGAAAAGTGATGGGCGGGCACACAAAGAACATCAATCAAAATAACGGAATGTATGGTGACGTTGTCAAGGAGGTAGATCGAAATGGTAAAGTTGTATGGCTATGGAGATCATGGGAAAATCTAACAATTGCAGACTTCCCTATACATCCCGATTTTGAGCGTACACACTGGCCGTACATCAACGGAGTATGGCTTACTCGCGGAGATATAGTACTAATGAGCCTGCGTGTCACTTCCGGTATTATTGGCGTAAGCAAAACTTCGGGAAAAGTTGTTCTGCATATACCCAAACAAGTTGTGTCCCATCAACATTCTCCAATGGAGTTAGACAACGGTAACATATTAGTGTTTGATAACGGAAATTTTCGTAGCCAAGAAGCCATACAATACTCTAGAGTTATTGAATACAATCCAAAAACAAACAATATAGACTGGGAATATGTAGATCCAGTTAGTCCATCTTTCTACTCTGCGTACCAAGGAGCGGCACAACGTTTGAGTAATGGCAATACCCATATAACGGACTCAGTAACCGGCCGCCTATTTGAAGTCACAACAGCTGGAGAGGTGGTGTGGGAGTATATAGTACCCTACTTTGCTGAATACAAAGACCCTTCTATTAAAGAATATATAACCGGCTATCACAACAGTGTTTTTCGAAGCTACCGATATACATCAGCTGAAATTCCGTGGTTATAAAATACCTACTCATCTTCTAACACATCCGACACCATGTTATATATTACGAATTTACTCATCTGCTTGCGCGCCTATACGCACGCTAGCAAGTAATAACAGGTACTCAATACGCCGACAAAGTACACGGTATTGCTAATAATAAAAATCGACTGTTGAGACCGCTAGATCGGCTATAAAATCACGACCATAAGCCATAATACCGAAGCTTCTTATATTTTTGGCTTCTAGCTTTGAGTCAATAACAGTATCTGAACGTTTACGTACAAATTGATCAAAAGGTAAATCAATCATTTCCCAATCAGCATCGGCCACGAATGAGGCTTGATAATAGTCACTAAAGGACCTGGTCTCATTGGTTCGAATGAAGATATAATAAATTTCTCCATTACCACGAACATTCAGTCGAACGCCTTGAAGTTCTTTGCCATTTTTTTTCGAATTCCGAACTGACTCAATCATCAATGGAACATAGGTTGATGAACTTGATGAGCTCAATTGAATAAACCCGCCATTATTCCTCGTACTCACATTGCCTGTAAGCCTCGCATAAATTACATCTCCATCTTGCTCAAGGAAAACCTCGCCATCGGATACTCCTCCCATGACTCTATCACTAACATATCTCCAGTTATTTCCGCTATCTATATTAAATGGAAAGCTAATGACTTCTTCCGTAGCAGTTGGAGTAGGCGTATAAGTTGCGGTTGAAGTTTTTGTGTGTGTTTGTGTCGGTGTATGAGTGTTTGTAGGAATTGGACTACTTGTAGGCACAGGAGTGCTTGTTGGGATTGACGTTAAAGTTGGTTCGACAGTTGAGCTAGGCGATTCTGTTTGTTGAACGCTCATGTTTACTGACTCATTGAATTCTGCTGTTTGAGCAACTAATGTTTGTCCTATTTCCTCTGGTGGTGGTCCGCACGATGATAACAATATGACACTCAGAACGCCAAGCATTGCAGTTCGTGTGATGAGCGGATAATAAAAACGGGATTGCTGCTTGGCGTCGCAATGCCTTTTCCTAGGTGATTCTCGTTGAGATTGTAGTCGCGAATTTGTGGCGTAACCACCACGGTGATATCTACTAATGCAGAAGCTACCGACACACATCAGCTGAAATTTCATAGTTATAAAATAGTTCATCTTCTAATCCAGCTGACACCAGCTCGTACATTACGGATTTACTCATCTGCTTTCAAGCATATACGCGGGTTTGCAAGCAATACCCCGCACTGAATACGCCGACATAGTAGCTAGTTTCGCAGGTATTGGCTAATAGTAAAAATCGACCGTTGAGACCGATAAATCCGATATAAAATCACGACCATAAGCCATAATACCGAAACTTCTTATGTTTTTAGCTTCTAACTTTGTGTCAATAACAGTATCTGATCCGCTAATATTTAAACGTTTACGTACAAATTGATCAAAAGGCAAATCGATCGTTTCCCAGCTAGAACTTGCCTCGAATGAGGCTCGATAATGGTCACTAACGGACCTGGTCTCATTGGTTTGAATGAAAATATAATAAGTTTCTCCATTACCACGAACGTTTAGTCGAACACCTTGAAGTTTTTTGCCGTCTATTTCAGAATTGCGAACTGACTTAATCATCAGTGGCTTGTTAAATAGTGAACTTGATGAGTTCAATTGAATAAACCCGCCCCTATTCCTCGTACTTACATTACCTGTAAGCCTGGCATAAATTACTTCTCCATCCTGTTCAAGCGAAACCTGACCATCCGACACTCCTCCCATGACTCTATCGCTAACATATCTCCAGCTTTTTCCGCTATCTAGAGTAAATGGAAAGCTAATGACTTCTTCACTAGCAGAAGGTATCGTTGTGCATGCAGTTATTGTTGTAAAAGTTATTAACATTATTAGTATTACTTTTTTCATATGATAATTAGGTTGACCTAGAACCTAGCCAAATTACACATTTTTGAAGTTTATGGGTGTAGCCTTAAGTCAGTTATATCGATAAAGTTATATCCGTATCCATGCGCTTTACTTTCTTAGCATGATCAATAATGATGAGATTATATAGCAAGTCTACGATGATATGGAACAAAAAGATGAAATAGACGAAACCGAAGTGCACGTAGATAGCCACAAAGC
>CAWWAV010000170.1:0-3342 GCA_963934935.1 uncultured Anaerolineales bacterium | reverse complement strand
CTGTCTACTATCGCCTCTATTGTGTCTGTTGCCAAAAACTCATGTAGTGGTATACCACCAATGGATGTATATCTGGTCAAAGGCACCATATCATCGCCATGACCACCTAATACCATTGCTTGCACATCTTTTACCGAAACTCCTGCCGCCTCAGCAACAAAATATCTATATCGGGCAGTATCAAGAACTCCAGCCTGGCCGATAACGCGTTCTCGAGGAAAACCTGACACCTGGTGCCCTAAATAAACAATCGCATCTAATGGATTAGTAACGAATATAAGAATAGAATTAGGCGATCGTTGCACTATTTTTTTTGTAACTTGTTTGGCTATTTTGGCATTTGTACTAATAAGATCTTCTCGCGACATCCCAGGCTTTCTTGGAATGCCAGCAGTTATTACAACCACGTCAGAATCTGCAGTAGCATCATAATTGGAAGTACCAATCACTCGGACATCTGCACCATCAACAGGAGTAGACTCAGCCAAATCAAGTGCCTTGCCCTTCGTCTTGTTCTGTAAACTTTCGATATCAACCATCACGACATCTGCTAATTCTTTTGCAACTAATATATGACCTACGGTTGCACCTACAAAACCCGACCCAATTACCGATACTTTCTTACGCACCGTACTACCTCCCTATTATTGTTTTTCAGACTATAAACAAATTTTGTTTGTATACTACGATATGCCAGAGTCAATTTGCTCATCTTCCGCAGATTGCATTGCAACAAATGCAGATATAGCTACAGCCAACATATCTTCGTCAGGCTCTCTTGTAGTCAATCGTTGCAAAGCCATACTAGGCATCATAAAAATCCGTACAATCGGATTATGCATATTCTTAGCAGTATATCTTATATATTCGTAAGATATTGATGCAAGTACGGGTAATAGACAGAGCCTAGATATAATCTTCCACACCAATGGCATGGGACCAAGCAAAGAAAAAATCAGCACACTAAACACTACAACTACCAATAGAAACCCTGTGCCACATCGCGGATGTTCCTTTGGAAAAGACGCCACAGAATCAGGCGTCAGTTCTGCATCGGATTCGTATGCATTGATTGTTTTATGTTCAGCACCATGATATCCATAAACTCTACGTACGTCAGGTAGTAGACCTATGGCTGAGACATATGCCACCAACAACCCTAAGCGCACTACACCTTCGATTACGTTTAGTCCTAGTCCTGATACACCAAGAATGGTCTCGCCAGCCTGCACAACTAAAGAAGGTAGAACGAAGAAGATTCCTATACCAATTCCCAATGAAATCAAAATAGAACCCCATTCCAAAGGAGCCTCATATTCTGCCTCTTCTCCTACCGCTACGGATGCTGAATACATTAGACTCCTCATTCCAAGACCAAATGCATCAACTAAACCAACTACACCGCGAATCAAAGGAGCGCGCGCAAATCTCCCTCTGAGCGGACCTCTTAACTCCTTCCTAAATAATTCAATATTACCGTCAGGATTTCTAACAGCAACAGCCATCACACTTTTCCCACGCATCATGACACCTTCAACTACCGCTTGCCCACCATAAACATTCAATCGATCATCCAAAATCCGTTCCCCTAACTTAAGTTATACGCGGTTAATCATATCAAAGAAATTCTACAATTCGAGCTAGTGAGCGTCAAGTGAGCCAAAGTCCTATTATGTTATACTGATTGCTTGACTAGTTTACCGCAACTCAAACGTATTACACGTGTTTTAACCACTAAGCAGATAAGGCTATCACAAATTGACTGATCTGCCCAAAGATGACGCTGCACTTGTAGAGAACGCTCAACGCAACCCAGAAGAGTTTGGCGTTATTTATGAACGCTACGTACACAAAATATACACTTACATCTACTATCGTACAGGAAATGTACACGATGCTGAAGATTTAACGACTACAGTATTTATGCAAGCAATGAATCATCTACCCAGGTATACAAACCGTGGACTCCCATTTTCAGCATGGTTATATCGTATTGCACACAACTTGGTATCCAACTGGTATCGCGACCAAAAGCGTCGTGAAGTTGTCAACATTGAAACCAAGAAGCTCACTGCGAACCCTAATGATAGCCCTGACAAAGTAACTGTAACCAATGAAGAGACTGAAATGCTATTAGACGCTATCCGAATGCTTCCTGCTGACAGACAAGAATTATTGATACTTAAATTTGTCGAAAAGCTTTCAAACAAAGAAATAGGTACCACCATGCGTCGCAGTGAAGGAGCCATAAAGAGTCTTTATCATCGCACCCTTTTGACATTAAGACAAAATCTCAATACCAAAATGAGTGACCAATGAATTCTCATCCTAAGCCCCAACCGAACCCTGACAAGAAACATAGCTCTCAAAAAGACAAATCATCTTCCTTGAAAGATCTTCTTAAGACGTCTCACGCAGTAAAGAAAGTACTAGAGCCACAAAATCCTCGTCAATCATTTGTCGATGAACTAGCAGAAAATCTCGATGCGAATGTCGAACATGCACGTGAAACAATGCAAATTCTCGAACGCCGCAAACAAAGGGTAAAATGGACGACAATTGGAGCAGGGGCAGGAATCTACGCTCTTAGTATAGGTATAGTATTTGCCAAATTAATTAAATGGATTTTTCAAAGACGTAGCAAAGATATATAAGATACATAACATTCAATTATTCCATTGGCACTTCAATTTCAATGCTTAAAAGTAACAAGACAGATCCCATAAAACTTTTGTACTGGATGTTGCTCACCAGAGCAGTTGACGACAGATCTGTATCACTTGCAAAACTTGGAAAAATACCAGGCACAGTTTTCTCTCAAAAAGGACATGAAGCTATTTCAGTAGGTGCCGCGTGCGCACTGTCTGACGCGGATGTAGTTGCACCTATGCATCGCGATCTGGGAGCCTATTTAGTCCGTGGAATGACCCCTGGTCGGATATTTTCCCAAGCTATGGCTCGGGTTACTAGTCCCAGTCAAGGTAGAGATGTTAATACTCATGGCATGGGCGATCTAGAACTAGGCATTATTGGTTACATTAGTCACTTACCACAATTAATGACAGTTGCATTAGGAGCAGCATTTTCATTTCAGTATCGTAGTGAACCACGAGTAGCACTAACATTTACTGGGGATGGAGCCTCATCGGAAGGTGCATTTTCCGAAAGCCTTAATCTGGCTGCCGTACTAAAGTTACCTATAGTTTTTATACTAGAAGATAACCAGTATGCCTACTCCACACCATCTAAATATCAGTATGCAATAACCGATCTGGTTACACGTGCAGCTGCATTTGGCCTTCCAGGAGTAACAGTATCTGGTAACAATGTTTTAGATGTTCA
>CAWWAV010000169.1:0-3351 GCA_963934935.1 uncultured Anaerolineales bacterium | reverse complement strand
GGATAAAGTGGAAATTGAAATACCATTTAATCATTACATAACGGGATTAACGGCGTTTACCCACAAAGCTGGAATACATGCAAAGGCTATACTGAACAATCCTGAGACCTATGAAATTCTTAATCCTAATGACTTTGGTCTTACACGCTACATTTCAATCGCACACAAACTTACCGGTTGGAATGCACTACAAGATCGGGCATCACAATTAGGCATCAAAATAAACCCTAAAAATTTAAAGGCTGTCACGCACCATGTCAAAGCGATGGCTGACCACAAAAGAATCACACTAAGTGATGTTGACGAACTGCTCCATCAATGGGCAGATAGCAACTATAATCTGGGCAAAACTAAAAGTGGCAGTAAAAAAACTAATAATACGAACAGGTAAACTCATAATTAGCTATGTCTATGCAAACATTTGCACAAAAAGCACTGGCTAGGGCTGCTGGATTACAAAACGTTAGTATTGGCAGTACAGTAGATGCCCGTCCAGACAGAATATTATCTCATGATAATACTGCAGCCATTTCAACAATATTCAACCAATTTGGGCTAGAAAATGTGCTGCAGCCTGAAAAAGTTGTCGTAACGCTAGATCATGCTGCACCACCTCCTACACCAATACATGCTCGCAATCACGCTGAGATTCGGAAATTCGTAGCTAGGCATAATATAGAACATTTCTTTGAGATAGGACGAGGCATATGCCATCAGGTAATCAGTGAAGAAGCATTGATTTTGCCTGGCCAACTTATTATAGGTGCTGATAGCCATACCACTCATTTTGGTTGGCTTGGAGCGTTTGGTGCAGGAGTAGGCCGAACAGAGATAGCAGCACTTTGGGCAACTGGAGAACTATGGATGCGTGTACCAAACAGCATATCGGTGAAACTAACAGGTCAACTCAACTCAAGTGTTACAACTAAAGACCTATGCTTACATCTTATAGGACAAGTCAGTTCTGATGGTGGACTATATGCTTCTATTGAATTTTCCGGAGAATCCATATCTGACCTCAGTATAGACAGTCGCACTGTAATCCCTAATATGATGGCTGAATTGGGAGCAAAAAATGCATATTTGCCACCTGATAAATTGGTTTTTGAATGGCTCGCGAATAAACTAAAACATAGTTTGAGTGTAGAAGCTATAAGTAAGTTGGCTATCTATCCTGACGAAGGAGCAACTTACTCAGAAATGATTGAGATTGACCTTGGAAAATTGGAGCCGCAAGTTTCAGTCCCCCACCAGGTTGACAATGTACAACCAATTTCAGTAGTTGCTGGAAAACCAGTAGACCAAGTATTTATAGGAACCTGCACTAACGGTAGGCTAGAGGATATTTCAATCGCTGCTGAAATACTAAGGGGTCAAAAAATTGCAACGGGCACTCGGATGATAATTATCCCCGCATCGAGCCAAGTTTTACATTCTGCTATTGATTTAGGTTATATATCTATCTTGCTTGAAGCCGGTGCTACACTAGGCACTCCAGGCTGCGGACCATGTATGGGAAACCATCTAGGCGTACCCGCCGCTGGTGAAACATGTCTCTCCACAGGTAATCGCAACTTCCGTGGCCGGATGGGAGAGCCAGATGCCGAAATCTACCTGGCTAGTCCTGCAGTGGCTGCAGCCACTGCGTTAATTGGCGCAATCACTGACCCTAGAAGTTTGGAGGTGTCATGAATTTTTCTGGCCAAATATGGAAATATGGTGATGATATTAACACCGACGTTATTTTTCCAGGCAAGTACACATATACACTACGTGACCCTAAAGAAATGAGTAAACATGCGCTAGAGGATCTCGATCCAGAATTTGCCAGTAACGTACAAATCGGGGACATAATTTTTGCTGGTAAAAATTTTGGAAATGGAAGCTCTCGTGAACAAGCCGTGGTCTGTCTAAAAGCAGCTGGAGTGTCAGCAGTAGTTGCAGTTAGTTTTGCGCGAATATGGTACCGAAATGCAATCAACAACGGTCTTGCGGCAATTATATGTCCAGAAGCAGTCAAGGCAGCTGTACATGGTAAGCATGCACAGGTCAACATAGAGAATCAAACTATAAACATACAAGACGTAATTTATAGCTTTCCTCCATTTTCAGAGACAGCAACTGAGATATTGAAGCATGGTAGCTTAATTGGTTTTATACAGAATAGACTATTAGGTATTGACGCCTCAAAACTAACATCATGACTACCAATACGATATGCCTATTGCCTGGAGACGGAATAGGATTAGAGGTAATTCCAATAGCCACCAAAATACTTGGCGTTTTAGATGTGGACCTAATGACAGAAAATCATCCTATTGGATGGAAATGTTTCAATGAAACTGGTCAGGCATTACCTAAAAGCACTTTGGATGCAGTAGTTCGTTCTGGTGTAGCTCTTTTTGGAGCAACAAGCTCACCCACTGGTGGAGCTCCTGGATATAGTAGTCCAATTATTGATTTGCGTCAGCAATTAAACCTGTACGCCAATGTACGTCCTGCACAATCTCTCCCAGTACCCTCTTCTCGTCAAAACATAGATTTACTAATTATAAGAGAAAACACTGAAGGTCTTTATATTCGCTCAGAACATTGGAAAGATCAAGACACAGTTATAGCTGAAAGAAGAATTACACGCGCTGGAAGCGAACGTGTGGCTAGAATAGCAGCAAAATATGCACTACAACGTAAAGGTTTACTTACCATAGCGCATAAATCCAACGTTCTCTCTTTGTCTGATGGTCTTTTCCTTCAAGTAGTGAGAGATACAGCCATGAATTGTGCACCTGACATAGAAGTAAGAGACCAATTGGTTGATTCTCTAGCACATGACCTCATAATCAAACCGGAAAGCTATGACGTAATTGTGACTCCAAACATGTATGGAGATATTATTTCTGACCTCACCAGTGCACTTGTAGGAGGACTAGGAGTGGCACCCTCTGCTAACGTTGGTGACAACTGCACAATTTATGAACCAGTTCATGGATCGGCACCAGATATAGTAGGCAAGAATTTAGCGAACCCCACAGCTACTATAATGAGCCTGGCTATGATGTTAGAAGACTTAGGCTATGTTGATGCTTCAAATCGACTAAATACCGAACTTTATAACACTTTGGCAGCAGGAATATATACTCCCGACTTGGGAGGAGAAGCAACTACAGAGACAATGTTTGCTAGCATTTTGGAGAAGTTAACCAAGTGAATTCAAAAGAACTACTTGTCGGATTACTAAAACATTACAGCCCGACCAAATCTGAAGACGCTGCGGTTAGCTACCTCACCAACTGGATGGAAAATGCAGGTTTCGAAACTCGGATTGACAGTGCAGGCAACGCTATAGGACAA
>CAWWAV010000168.1:0-3365 GCA_963934935.1 uncultured Anaerolineales bacterium | reverse complement strand
CTGACCTAGCCCGAAGCCAAAATGTTATACGTGAAATTGCAGCATATCTGTATTACAAACAACAAGGTTGGATTACTATTTCTGACGCTTTTAACTGACTTAGACAAACTATATATTGACGAATTATACCTGTGGATATATACTACAAAGTATGCAAAAGGTGGTGGCACAATGAAAGACACTCTATCAAATAATAGATGTGTCTGCGGTTACCTAAATCATAAAAACACACGTGTGAACTCGAACTTATGCACGTGTGTTTTTGATTCACAAACCCATAGGAGGAATCATGGATTATGGAATGATCGGCAAAATCGAGAAGTCTAAGCGATATGCTGAGGAGCCTGAAAGATTTAGCTTTGACGATTTCACTATAAAGTTTGATGGGGATAACAATGACCACACAGTCACCTGTGACCATGGAACACTATGTTGTGACTGTGAATTTTTTTCCGTCCGAAAAGTATGTAGCCACACCATGGCATTAGAACGATTGCTGCACCAGATGTTGCCTAGTCCAGCAATGGTTTGATCACAAATTGCACCATGGTAAATAAACTGTATGTTAGTTGGTAATCCATATACAATTTAAGATAAAAGTTTAAGAGACAATAATCTGACCACCGTAATTGTCAGATTATTGTCTCTTATTACACACCTCTTACACATTACTAAAGATGAGTATTGCAATTATAGGTTCAGGTATGGCCGGACTCTCAGCAGCCTATGACCTTACTAAGGCAGGGCATAAAGTGGTCCTTTTCGATGGCGCTGAAGAAGTTGGCGGGCTGGCATCTGGATTTAAGGTCGACTCATGGGATTGGACCCTAGAACGCTTCTATCATCATTGGTTCGCTTCAGACCAACATGTTCTTAGACTTGCTAGTGAACTCAACTGTGCTCATCAAATACTTTTTCGACGACCAGACACAATGATGTACCATCAAGGCACTTTTTATCCACTAGATTCACCTATGTCTGCTTTACTATTTCCAGGTCTAGGATGGGGAATTAACAAACTTCGTTTTGGAATAACTACACTCTACTTACGTTTTGCAAAAGACTGGCATAGTTTAGAGAAGATTAGCGCTGCTGACTGGATGAAACGTTGGGCAGGCACAGACGTATACAAAGCTATGTGGGAACCACTACTTAAAGCAAAGTTTGGGCGCTATTCAGATGACATACCTATGTCTTGGTTGTGGGCACGTATACATGCCCGTACGGCACAATTGGGTACGTTTCAGGGCGGATTCCAAATATTCCTCAATCTGCTTGCAGACAAAGTCCACCAACAAGGTGGCGAAATACATCTCAACAAAAGAGTAGAACATATTTCCCCCACAGACGATTCTAAATTACGGCTAAAGGTAAACGATGAAGAACTTGTCTTTGATCAATGTATAGCAACATGTTCTCCAAAACAATTGTTGCAAATTACACCGAGTATTCCAACACAGTATGCTTCTAAGGTTAACAACCTACAAAGTATTGGGGCAATAGTTTTGGTGCTAGCTCTAAAAAAGCGCTTAACTAACCACTATTGGTTTAACTTACCTGCTAATGCAGGGTTTCCATTTCTAGCGCTAGTGGAGCACACCAATTTTGTTTCGTCATCTCACTTTGGGGGAGAACACATTATATATTGTGGCCAATACCTAGAAACCAATCATCGAAATTTTCTTATGACATCCGAAGAAATCACACGCCAGTACTTACCAGCGCTCACCCGTTTTAATCAGAATTTTGATGAGAGCTGGATAAACAAATCTTGGGTCTTCCGCAGCCCATATGCACAGCCAGTACCATCCATCAATTTGTCAAGCAAAATACCAGAGCTGCAAACACCAATTAAAGGTTTGTGGCTAGCTAGTATGAGCCAGGTATATCCTTGGGACCGAGGCACTAATTTTGCAATAGAGTTAGGTCGTCGAGTTGCAAGTCATTTGCTAAAACCATAATAATCAACGGTTTATTTGCAAACGCATTAGTGAAACATCTTCACCACCAAATTTGTATTTGTAATCTTCATCACCGCGCATGAAATCAAATCGCTTGTGTCCATTATTGATTGCATGGTCGAACAATTTAGCTAACAACACCCATCCGGGGGACAATGCAGCGTACCGACCAACATCATAGCCTGAATTATATAGATAGAGAGTATCACCCATACTAAAATATGCATAAGCCGCCAAGTTATGATCCTCCAGTTTCAAGAAACATAATTGAAGAAGACCACAATCTTGCATTGCCTTCAGTATATTAATGAAAGCTTCTCGCATGCCGGACTTAAGAAATTCAGATTTTCCCCTACCGCTTGACTCCATAAGTTTGATGAACTCTTGTATTTCAAGATATTGATCACTAGGTTCAGCGATGAACACAGCACTAGCGCCTTCAGCATCAGCCCGTCGCAACTTTCTTCGAATCTCACGGCGCTGTTTACCTCCTAGCACACCAAGATATGATTCAAAGTTGTCAGGAAGAGCTAATTGTGGACAGACTGTTTCTATTCTTGAAGCAGCTTTCCAATCTTGGGCCAGAGCCAATTCACTCCAATGGGATACACTACCACTCCATTGTGGTATGTTCGCCAAATCAGCACTATGCCAGTCATCTGCTTGTGATCCAGAAAGCCAATCAAAAACCAATTTTCTAACAACCTCTACGTTTTCTTCGCTTGCAATCACATCGTGGTAATCAGCAATGTCCTCACCACCCACCCAACGTAGCACATTGTTTTTGTCAATATACATGCTAGCTAAACCCACAAGATTATCTGCGTCATATACACATATCAATCGCAATGCACCACTACCAAAATTAGTCCACCACTCGTTTTGAAATTCGACAGTCTGAAACGGTGTTGAAACAGCACTCTGTTCAACTAAAACTTTCCAAGAATGCTTCAGTTTATTAAAGTCTTCCGCAGAACGACTAACTTTAACATGCATATAATAATTTACCTATCCATTGTAAGTTCATAAATAATTCCATTATCCTTAGCAAACTCATATATGAGATATTCTACTCGATTCAATAACTCTGACAATTGTACAAGACAGTCAGAGAAGTGCTTTACACTACCTTTGCCTGACACATCCATCCATCTAGCATATTGTCGAACATATGGTGCAGCTGCTTCCGCAGGCGCATGAGTGAGAATATTATTGAAGGCAGCTGCTGCAGTATATTCCATAAGAAATAAAGATGCACGAGCATGACCAACAGAAGCGAGTTTCTCGAAGCCATCCATATAATATCGCTCCTTCAAGGGATGTGCGCACCTATCATCATCCCAATGACCTTTATGAAACTTCCCAGCTGCCCTAAATATTTCTAACCATTGTTTTCTCATATCA
>CAWWAV010000167.1:0-3374 GCA_963934935.1 uncultured Anaerolineales bacterium | reverse complement strand
TATAAAGCAGCTATACCTTCTGCACCAAAGGCCTCAAAGAAAGCACTATTTGGTTTGAAAGCACAGGCATACTCCGCGCATTCTTCAATTATTTTAATGCAATAGTCTCGAGCTGATTTAGGAGAAGGTTTTAATAGTAGCTCAGGATGAGGATCTAATCCAACACATAGTAGTGAGTTAGATTCTTTACACCTACTTTCTAAGTAATCAAAAAAAGCCTTCACTATACTTTCCCAAAAACTAACGCTAGCAAAGCCATACGCACATACATTCCATATTCCATTTGCCTAAAATAAGCAGCACGAGGATCCTCATCTACTGCCCTGCTGATCTCATCCACTCGTGGTAGTGGATGCATAACAATCATGCGCTCTTTTGCAATATCCATTGTATCAATGTTTACCGCATAACTCCGATTAACTTTTTCATAAACGGATTGATCCACAAACCGCTCTTGTTGTACTCGGGTCACATATAGCACATCAGTTTCAGAAATAATTGAATCTAGATCCACATGCTTGCAAGGCCCCACACCACTTTCGATCAAACTATCAACTAATGCGGTTGGTGCTTTCAGCAGGTCCGGGGCAACAAAATGCAATTTTACGTCATATAAAGCTAATAGTTTTGCCAATGAGTGTACTGTACGACCATATTTCAAATCACCAAGCATGGTAACAGTCAGACCATCGATAGTACCCAATTCCTCAACAATTGTAAATATATCCAATAGAGCTTGGGTGGGATGTTCACCTATTCCGTCTCCAGCATTTATTATGGGTTTCTCGGACACCTCTGCAGCAATATCAGCCGACCCTTCATCTGGGTGCCGTAACACAATAGCATCCGAGTAAGACCCCATGGTACGTATTGTGTCTCGCAACTCTTCACCTTTAGATACAGATGAAAAAGTAACATTGTTTATCTGGATAACATTACCACCAAGCCGCTGTGTTGCTGCAGTAAAAGAAGAGGACGTTCGCGTTGAAGGTTCATAAAATAGGTTAGCTAGAAGCTTACCTTTAAGCACATCTACTGCACCTTGTCTGTCGACCATTTCCCGCATATCACGCGCTACATCAAAAATTATGTCAAGATCCTGGTGATTGAATTGCTTAACCGATAGGATGTCCATTCCATCAAATCGAGAAGTTCCTCCTTCTGGAATAACATTGATGCGATTCATACTGGTCCTATGTCCCATGTGATTTATCATTTTCTAGTTTATTAATCTACATCAATATGATACTACTATTGCTAATGATTTACGTTTTTACCATATCGAATATTTTGTAATATTTCTCCCCTATCATATACTGTTTTATTGCGTAGCACTACCTTCTTTAGTCGACCTTGTAACTGCCATCCCTCAAACGGGCTCCAGCCGCAACGCGAATAAAACTGAGATGCTTTGACTTCCCATTTCTCGTGCATGTCTACTTCTATCCATGTTTCCGGCTGCAACGCTAATCCAAATATCCTGGCAGGATTGGTGTACATAAGTTCTGTCAATCGCTTCATACTGAGTCTACCTTCACGTACCGCACCAAGCATTAATGCCAAACTTGTCTCCAGACCCGGAAAACCAGGGGGTGAATTCTGATTATCTTTTTCTAGCAATGTATGAGGCGCATGATCAGTAGCAATACAATCAACAACACCATCAGCAATTGCTTGCCATAAAGCATTTTGGTCCGAGACAGTATTTATTCGGGGACTAACCATATAACGTCCTTCCCTGATGCTGTCAATATCAGTATCGGTCATAAACAAATGATGAGGAGTTACTTCGCAGGTAACTGCTAAGCCCCGTTCTCGTGCAGCTCTAATCAAATCGATTTCCTCTTTACGGCTAACATGACAAATATGAACTGAGCGACGATGCAGCACTGCTAACATTAGCACTGCTGCAGCCATATAAGTTTCCGCATGACATAGCACCGGTTTATTATCAGGCCATGCAGACATGTGAGCATTGACAATGTGTAAACCATCTAATCGTAGATCGCCGAACGTATCATTCAAATAAAGTTTCAAACCTGAAACCTTATCAGACAGCGCAGAAACAGTAGAAGTGTTGTTGCTGGTACCGGCAACATGAATTCCATAATCACAATGTGCTTTCCCATGTGCGGCATTCAATATAGTCTCAAGACTACTCGGGTCTGTAATAGGGGGTGATGTGTTTGGCATAGCCAGTACGCAAGTGTATCCGCCAGCTAACGCACTAGCAGTACCGCTATACCAATCCTCTTTATATGTGTGCCCTGGATCCCTTAAGTGTACATGTGGGTCTATAAGTCCTGGCAAACGTATCAAAGACACTGATTAATCACCAAAAATGGCCAAATTATTCATAAGAGTTGTCCAACATCTCCATCACATGCATCACAGGCATCTCATGATTCATAACGCGTAAATGAGATTCAATTTGTGTAATACAACCAATATTGGTGGTCACCAAACCACTGGCACCAGTTTCTATAACTTTTGCCGCTTTTCGAGCTCCCAATTGCTCGGCAATTTCTGGCTGTTCAATGTTGTAAATACCTGCTG
Source organism: uncultured Anaerolineales bacterium (assembly GCA_963934935.1). GTDB lineage: Bacteria > Chloroflexota > Anaerolineae > Anaerolineales > UBA11657 > UBA11657. The sequence continues at coordinate 818 of CAWWAV010000167.1, read as the reverse complement.
AACCACAACATGTCTCTCCATCAAAAAGATTCACAACTTCGACATCAGGCACCTGCTCCATCAAACGCCGAGGTGCATCTCGTACACCCTGCGCGTGGGACAAATGACAAGCATCATGATACACAACCTTCTTGAGATCTGTTGGACCAGGTAAGTGAGATAACCCCAACTCATCCAAAAAAACAGTTACATCCTGAACCCTATTAGCGAAATCTCTTGCTGATGTAAGATCATCAGTACTGTTAAACAACATTTCGTATTCACTAATACCTGATCCACACCCAGCAGCTGTAGTAAGTACGGCATCTACATCATTAGGAAAAGCCTGCAAATTCCTCAATGCTAACTTTCTAGATTTATCGAGTAAGCCCGAGTGTAAGGTCAAGGCTCCACAACACCCTTGCCCTCTGGGTATTACCACTTCAACCCCATTCTTACTAAGTACTCGTACAGTAGCTTCATTTATTCCAGGTGCTAGCACGGACTGTACACATCCCTGCATCAGAGCAACACGTGCACGTTTCCTACCTATAGCAGGAATAGTTTCTGGAATATGATTAGCAATCGGCACATCTGATGGTAACAACTCAAGGATTGTAGCAAGTTTTTTTGGCAAAAGTGCTTTGAAAGATCTTGCAAACATACCAAGCATCATCGCCACTCTAAAACGAGCCGGGTAAGGCATTGTCTCTAGAACAATCTGTCTTAACCATGTGTCCAATATACTGCCATTGGATCTGTTGTTTTCTGCATAAGAGCGAAATAAAATAAGTAAATCCCCATACGGCACATCTGGAGGACAAGCTGTTGTACAAGCC
>CAWWAV010000166.1:0-3376 GCA_963934935.1 uncultured Anaerolineales bacterium | reverse complement strand
AAAACAGGCTACCAGGATATATACAGTATGAGGATTATAGCATGCAGGTCGACTTAGCAACATACTACAACAAGATGTCAACTAAAGTTAACCGAGCAAACAAAATTATACCTAAATAGACTTAAGTCATAGATTGTTTCTAGCTACGAGGAGTAAGGCAGCCACAGTTTTAATATCGCTAAACTCACCGGCACATATTTGTTCTAATAATTTCTCAAATGGGACTATATGTACAACGATATCCTCATCAACATCTTGAGGCAAAGGATCAGGGTTTAACCCCTTAGCTAGATAAACCTCCATGGTTTCTGAAGAATATCCCGGCGCTAAATAAAAGCTACCTGCAGATATCAAGTGGTCAGCAGACATTCCTATCTCTTCCCTAAGTTCGCGCTTTGCAGTATCAAATGATGATTCGCCTTTTTCAAGAGTGCCTGCTGGTATTTCCATTAATACCTTGTCAACTGCATGCCTATACTGCGATACTAAATACACATTGTCATGCTCGTCTATTGCCACAATAGCAACACTGCCCGGATGCTCCACAACTTCACGGCAAACAATTTGTTTCCTCAAAGAGGAGGAAACACTGTCAGTACGCAGATGTACTACTCTACCCTGATATACATATTTGCTAGAAACAACTTCAAACTTTGTTTTCATTCAAATTACACTTTCTATGCAACATTTAATAAAGATTTATCGGATGTTACCTAATCTTTGTCTATAAAATATCTAGCTACCAGACGAGCATCATCCAATATATCAGTTTCAATGGGAAGTTCATGATGTACCGTTATACGCAATATAAGATGTGAAGCTGCCTCACGAATATGTCCAGGAAGAGACGAATCATTGGACACATCTTGCAAGTAAGAGAATGCCGACTGCCCCTTCTTACTATAGCCTTGTCTTTCATACCATGATCGTATAGCCCAACCAGCTGCCCGGCGGGCATGTACGCGTGCTTTCCCTTCGTTACCAGTAGATCGCACCGCAACTGCTAACTCTAGCTCTGACTTTACTTCTTTAGGCAAGTTACTAATCACAGAAATCTATTGTACCAGAGGTAATCTCTATAAATGTTAGACTATGTGGCACTACAAAGAACAATAATGTATAGTTACTCCGTGAATATATATGATGAACACTTGGATGAACTTGTTACTCTAGCTAAGTCTGGTGATATTACAGCTGCCAGAGAAGGGTTGCGAACCTTCACCAAGAAACATCCTAACAAGTTGCTTGCTTGGAAATTCCTAGCTGACTTAGCCTCAAGTGCAAAAGAACGTTCAGACGCAATTAGAAGAGCACAACTCTTGGCTCCTGGAGACCCTTGGGTGATAGAAGCGAAGAAACAAAGCAAGCCTCCAGGCTACAAACAGGAAAACTATAGCCAAATAAAACCTAGTGCTACATTAGAATCTCAAAACATTGACCATGAAGAGATAATTGATGCTATTGAAGCCCCGACTGAAACAAATACAATTGCTAATCAGAACTCTACTGCCGCTCAAGATCAACCAAGCTCTGAATCTATCCATTCCTCCAACTTAGACACATATGTTCAAAAAGAACAACTTACAATAAAAACCAGTCAGAAATCAGAACAGTCAGATTGGCTGATCTGGGTAGCATCTATAATGGGAATAGCAGGTTTGGTCCTTTTATATGTTGCCTGGAGTATGAGTTAGTTCCAATTTATTCAACATTCATATACCAAGTATTCATTTGCTTTATATAGCACTAGATTTTGCCAAAGTGTATGACGTGAGGAGAACTAATGACAACTCGATCACGAAATGAGAAAGTGTTCATCAGTGCTTTAGCAGCCATAGTTTTAGTATCATATTTGTTGATAGCCTCCATAGGCAATACTGACATATATAGCCTTACTCGAGTCCTTACAGGCAAGAACATAAGCTGCAATTTGCAAGGTATTAATTTGAGTGAAATCCACAAACCCGAAACAAGTTTGGCAGGAGCTGATCTAGAATATGCAGTATTGACCGATGCGAATATGAGTAATTCTAATTTTACAGGAGCATTTATGCGACATGCTATTCTGTCCGGAGCTAATCTACAAAATTCTGTTTTTAGGAACGCTGTACTTAACAGTTCAGAACTAATCAACACAGATCTGCGGGGTGCTGACCTGCGTGGCGCATATTTAGCTGACGCCAATCTCACTGGTGCTTTGGTCACTGAATCGCAACTGAAAAGTGTCCGCACACTTACGGGTGCAATACTGCCAAATGGACAAAAGCACGACTAAATGTCACTGTAGCTTATATTATTATTGATTAGGGAAGAATTAACACTTGTCCTTTGAAAACAAGATCGGAATTAGCGATATTGTTAGCAAGTACGAGGGCCTGTACTGATGTATTGTGAAGCACAGCTATTTTAAACAAATAATCCCCTGATTGAACAATATATTTATTGCCAGATTCTTCTGCTAAAACAGGAGTAGGTATTGGAGTAGATGTCGCGGTAACGACTGCAGTAGTAGCCACTTCGGCGACACCTTCATAATGAAAATTTGCAGTCTCATCTAGTGTTCCATCTAAATTTTTTGTAGAAACAACATAATCACCAGTACCATTATAATCAACTGTGATTGACTGGACGCTGTCTACATAATCATGCTCCAAAGTAATACTAACACCTGACCCTCCTGACACCAAGGATTGCAATTGCGAAGTGGAAATATGACCGACATGACCTTTAGTTCCTGACCAAAAATCGATGCCTGCGTCTATCTTAGTTACCTTTATAGGAGCAGTACTATACATACGAATAGATGACACAGTATCATGACCAATTTGATTGTCCATAAAGTCAGAATCGTCGCTGCCAAAAAACTCGCTCTCTCCACCATAATTAGGTAAGGAATACAAATATACAGCAGTATGTGGCCCCACACGAATAGACGATACAGCATCATCTCCTATTGCATTTCCAGACAATAGTACGTCATCCACCCGAATCACTTCCTCAATCCCATTATAATTAGAGTGCTCATACATTTTAGCCCAAACCTGATGTATTTCGGAAATTCCTGAACCTGTCTCACAGACATCACCTTCACTTGTCCCCCATGTATCTTCCTGGTAAGGATTGTAAACAAGCGGACAATTGTCTCCCTCATCTGGTATACCATCAAAATCTACTGTAAGATCAGGAGAACATTTGTCGCCTCTTCCATCTTTGTCTTCTAATACTACTAGACGAACCTCATCGTCCAATTTAGGAGCAGTGGTAAATTCAATTTTTGTTCCATCAGAACTCCATGTGTAATCAGTGCCTGATACATTTATGATGCCACCGACATAAACTCGAGTAGTACTTTTATCTAAAGGGGCCCATAATGGCT
>CAWWAV010000165.1:0-3386 GCA_963934935.1 uncultured Anaerolineales bacterium | reverse complement strand
TTAAGGACTCACCTAGTTTTCTCATCTGTTGCCCAGCATTGTTGTAATAGAATTCTCGAGTAACTTGGTATCCTACCGCACCAAGCAAATTGGACAATGTGTCACCCAGCACACCACCACGTCCATGTCCAACCGTTAGTGGACCTGTAGGATTTGCACTGACAAATTCTACTTGAGCGCTTTTATTGGAGTACAATTTTAAATCCGCAAAGCTAGAACCTGCATTAATCACTCTAGACACCTGTGAGCACAACCAGTCTGACGACAAAGTCACATTTAGAAAACCAGGTTCCGATACAGTCGAATGTGCAAGTATTTGAGTCTTAGGCAAATGGGCTTGAATATGATTAGCTATATCAACAGGAGAGTGGCCAATGCGTTTTGCAAGTTGCAATGGCAGCGCAGAGGAATAATCACCCCATTCCCGTCTTTTGGGACGAGTCAGATGAATCTGTTCCGGCAATTCAAAAGATGGAAGCGCTCCATCTTGCTGAGCTCCAGAGACTCCGGCAAGCACTATTTCGGACAGCTGTGTTGAAAGTAAAGGCATTAATAAATTTACAAAATCTTTTTTGGAATATTAACGTAACAGATTATTAATGTTAACAGAATGTTGCATTATATTCAACCAAGAGATAAATCAATAACAATGCAACATGAGTGCTTCTAACACTCCCTATATAATACTAAACATTCCTCTAACGCAATTTTTCCACAGAAACAGTTGGTAGTTTGGGTAAATCTGCAACATATTTATACAATTCACTCATAAACATGAATTCATATCCTTTTTCTTGTAACAATGTAACAATCGACTCAAACACCTCGAATGCTTTATCGCCATTTCGTAGATGAGCGTATCGCTTCCATCCATGAATATTAGCTGCAATTCTATTTATGTAGTAGTCATAAGGATGCGAATCTAAAACTACTACATCTGGCAAAGGAAAAAACCGCATTAAAGTCTTGTATATGTCCAGACCTAAGAACTTTATGTAGCTCATAGAAAACACTAATCGAATGGTATCTAAACAAGCTGCTGGTAGTTCGATTATCTCATTCCCTGAATGAACAAAACGGAACGGTTTATTTGGTAGGTGTAAGTTTGAGTATCCATATTCGTCCATACGTATTGAAGGAAATATACTCGCATCATATTTGAATTGATTTTCTATTAAAGAGATAATACCTTCCCTATTTATCAAGCCATTTGGCGCACGATATCCTATTGGTGGGGCTCCAAAAAAGTCCTCATATGCAGCAACTGAACTGGATACTTCGTCAGCAAAATATTTCATCCTTCTTTCATGGCTATGTGAATGAACACCAAACTCAATCGGAATGGTATGCGACAAACGCCCAATTTCAGCACTATATTTTTCAATGAGGGATGTGACCAAAAATCCAGTGACTTTGATTTTATGTTTTTGAACAATAGTAGAATATCGCCTCATTAAATCAGCATTATCAAACATGTGTATACGACCGCTTTTGTCCAACAAATCTGACTCTATATCAAGCGTAACACAGGCAATGCGTTTACTCAATTTCACAACCTCAACAACATGAAGGCACTAGAATTCACTGGGGAAAGAAATCAATAACAATGTCTACGACCTCAACCAAGCTTTTAATATGGCTAAACCAAATCTTAGCGGATATGCAATGCCACTAGGTTTTTTGCTAGCGCCCAATTGTCTAGACATGATTGAAACTGGCACTTCCTTAATGGACAATCCTTTATTAACTGCCTCTAAAATCAATTCAGGGGCACTGAATTGGGGCTCACGTAACTCTAATCCGGTGAGAGACGAAGCCCGTATAGCCCTAAACCCATTGGTGCAATCCGTAATTTTAGTTCTAGCAAAAAAAGACAATATAGACGAATATAATAATATTCCTGCATGCCTAGCACTATTACGGTCAGAGTAATGACCCAAGAAACGCGAACCCATCACATAGTCTGCTTGCCCTTCAAGAATTGGTGATATTAGGCATTCAATTTCCTCTGGACGATGCTGTCCATCCGCGTCCATAGTGACTACAATCTCCGCACCTTCTCTACAAGCTATTTCAAAACCAGTCCGCAACGCATCTCCTTGTCCACGATTTACTACATGGAACACTGCTAATCCGCCTTGGCTCTGAACTACATCACCGGTACGATCGGAAGCACCATCAATAACAACTATAGATCTGGTACTCATACCTAGTACTTGTTCAGGAATTCTATCAAGCACCTCAGCAATAACACCTTCCTCATTATATGCAGGAATAACAACAGCAATATTAGCCACGTCTGATCCACATACATTATCATTACCATATGAAGTCAGAGCTAATGCTTGCACCAAATCACCAAAAGACCTGTGCATGATAGACAATCTAGTGACGAGATGTATGATCAAAAGAAAAGAAACAAAGCTAGATAAAATAGCGATAGAGAACAAGCGCCCTTCCAGTTGAAATATGGATACTAACACATCAACTATGGGAGGATAAATGGCAATAGTCCATACTGAAACAAACAGAAATTGAGCTAAGAAAAGCTCTCCTCTTCTAAGCTTGCCCGATCGTCGCATAGAAAAAGAATAAATCAGGACAAAAGCCCCAAAAACCAAACCTAAAATGCGGACTCCACTAATCAAATTTTACTCCTATGCATAATGGACAAACCATTCGTATGTTTCACGTAAACCCGATTTCAAATTTACTTCTGGTTCCCAACCTAAAATCTCACGCGCCTTTGTAATCATAGAATAATTCTTTCGCACGTCTCCATGTCTAGTCGGAGCGCTGCAAATACGTATGTCGCTTCCAGACACATCTTGGACAATTTCAACTAATCTATTCATACTAGTTTCAACCCCTGTGGCAATTTGGTATACTTCGCCACTCATATCACAGTCCAGCGCCAATAACACTGCCCTGCACAAATCCGCAACATAAACAAAATCTCGTGTCTGCTCTCCATCTCCATGTATTGTAATAACATCATTATTACAAATTGCTTTAAAGAACTCGGAAACCACACTGCCTTTGTGCTCGGAAAAAGGCCCATACACGTTACCAAACCGCAGGACAATTGTATTTAATCCCCAAGATCCATAGTAGGCCAAGCAGTAGGCCTCTGCTGCGAGCTTGCTGGCTCCATATGGAGAGACTGGCAAAGGTGCCTTATCTTCAGAAGCAGGCGGTATCTGTCTACCCAAAGGTGCATTAGAAGACGCAAAAATCATCTTCTGTGACACCTTCGTGTCAGAATTATCTTTAGCTGCCCGACATGCTTCTAGAACATTGAGAGTGCCAACTACATTTGCTTCGCAGTCCTTATAAGGGTCAATCAAGGAACCAGGAACACCTGTCTGAGCTGCTAAATGTATAAT
>CAWWAV010000164.1:0-3407 GCA_963934935.1 uncultured Anaerolineales bacterium | reverse complement strand
TGAAGTGGCGCCAGTCTTCTCCGGTAAGTGCGACAGCAGAAATTTTAACGCCTACGTTTTTATATTTATGTGCTGTGCGAATTGTATACTTTTCTAGAGGTTTAGTGCTAGGCTGATTAAGGTATCCATTTTGGATGTTAAACTTGGTCCCCTGTGATCTAAGCGGAGAGCTTGTTACTATGTTTAATACTCCACTGTGAGCGTTTGGACCATATAAAGCAGAAGAAGGACCTAGTACAACCTCTATCTGTTCTACATCATCGAAAGAAACTGGTATCACATTATAGGCGGTAAGTCTTAATGATGGTACATTCGCCATTCTACCATCGGTAAGAGTTAATAATCTTGAACTAAATGAGGAGTTAAATCCTCTGGCAGTCATGTTGTAGCTGTCTATACCAGACTGCGTAAAATCGATCCCTTTTGTTCCTTTAAGATAGTCTCCAAGATTGGTGTTACTTTCTCTGCGGATCTCTTTTTTGGTGATAATAGAAATAGCCGCGGGTGCATCTTCAATCCGCTCTCTCCGTCTTGATGCGGTAACCACATACTCCTCAAGCTGTATTGCCTCAGGCTTTAGAAATATTATTATTTTATCTGATTCGGTATATGGGATTGTTATTTCTTGTTTGTAAGTAGAATAGCCCATATAGGTTGCAATTATTGTGTAGTTGCCTTTCTCAATATTTTTAATGCTGAATCTTCCTTCATTATCAGAGGCAGCACCATATGAAGTTCCTTCCAGAATAATATTAGCAAAAATCAGTGGTGATTTATTTGACTTATCAAGTATTTCTCCTTCTAGTTTATTGTCTTGTCCTAAACAGAACGAACCAAGAAAGATAATAAATGATATAAATAATTTTTTATGCATAGTTTATTCTAGATACAAAACAGCCCCATGAATATATTAATTCAAGGGGCTGTTTTTATATTAAATCAAGCTCTGATTTATTTAAGGAATAGCATCTTCCCTTTTAATCGTCTGCCTTCAGATTCGATCTCGTAAATGTACATACCACTTGATACAATTTTCCCTTGTGAGCTCAAACCGTTCCAGGATACATCGTAGGTTCCAGAGTTAATCTGCTTGTTCATCAGAGTATTAACTTTCTCGCCCAATAGTGAGTACACATTTACTCTTACGTTAGCAGTCCTATCATTAGTAAATCTGATCTTTGTTGTTGGGTTAAAAGGATTAGGATAGTTTCCTTTAAGCTCAAACTTTTCAGCGACTATGCCTTCATCTACGCTGGCAATTGCTCCAGTGTAAGACCAGTGTGAGTCAACATACTGTGACCACCTCGCAGGGATACAGTTCGCATCTAGCTCAACAAACAGTCTACCACCCCCGTAATAGGTGCCATTGATCGATCCGTCTGCATCTATGTATGGCAAGTCAGTGACTGTAATTGTTCCATCACTAGCAGTGTCCGAAACAGTAGAGTCACCATCCCACCAATACCATTCGTCAGAATCTAGATCCCAGTCGCTGTCATCTACGGTCATTGGATCTCCGTCAGTATCAATGAATAAATCTTGAGTTTGTGGATTATATTCAATCTCGGTCAATGCACCTAAAATATATGGCAGAAGACCGCTAACAGCCGCCTTGGCCATTTCCAATGTTGGAGTTGTCGTCATTGCCTCAGTCATTAATGCAGTAAGGTCTGTTGTGAACTGAGCTGAGAGCAAAGCTAACCCAGGTGCTGTGACAGCATCTGGTAATTGAATGTCCCACTGCCAAAGCACGGCATCCATAATTGCAGCAGCAAGATCATCAGCCGTTGGTAAAGCAGCCGGATTTGGAGGGGTAGTAGCCATTATCGCCGCTGTTACAGCATTAGTTGTACCTTCTGTCATTGCCAAAATTGTCTGTAGAGTGTTCCAGGTTGCATAGTAGCCTGTGAATTTTAGCGCCTCGTCTCCACTAAACGGTAGCCCATCACCGCCACCTAGAAGATCTCCTGTTGGATCAAAAACATATGCCTTTGTACCACTAAATTGTCCCAAAGGCCAATAATCCATTTGTCCAGTAGTGGTATTCACAGCACTATCCAGTACTGTTTGGCCTGTTGCCGGATTAACCTGTCCTGGGCCATTGAACATGTAAGCCATTTGGTCAGGAGTGCTGATAGCTATCCCATTTGCAAGAGCATCATTATCATAGGTGTGTGTTGCTGTAGGATCTGTAGCAGTTGGTGCTGGCACCGTGATAGTTGCACCACTTGCTGCAAGTACCGCAGAGTTTCCTATAGTTACCGAGTCAATATCTAGCTCTCCGATCCCAACGACGCCATTTAGAAGTCCTAGGTCTGCCTCAGTTTGATTGAAAAATTGATCACCGGTGCTAACAATACCAATTCCTGCGTCAGGACCATCGTGTGCCTCCCAGCCTAGATGTAGTCCAGCAGGTGTCAAATTATCGGCTGCGTAGGTTACTTTCATATAGCCCCAGTTAGGCATTGCTGTTGCTGTGCCTTGGGCTGTCATGCCATAGTCAGTACCATATGTCATTGTAGCCATATTAGGAGCCTGAAAAGATGCAAATACTCCTGATGTAATGATTCCCCATCCTGTATAGACACTTAGTGGGTTTTGTGTTACGACTGCACCATCTTGTCCAAATCCTCCATCTGTCCAGGTGCCCTGATCTTGAACAGAAGGTATTACTGGGCCAGTAACACAGTCTACCGTCTGCGTAGTTGGATAGGTGCTACCCTCGTTAAAGGTGTAGGTACCATTTGTTCCATCAAAGTCTACATTCATGGTCACAGTTGCACCAGCTAAATGAGCAGGGGTTGGTAGTGCTACATCTTGAGTTCTGATTGTATCTCCAACTCCAAATAATGGCAACTCAAACTCCCACTCCATATCATCATCGGCGGCACTTGGGTAACGTATCCTAAGTCCATAGTTAGATAGATTCGCATCATAATCAGTTACGTAGGTTTGGCCACCAACTTCTTGGTTCATATCACGGGTTACCATAACGTATTTTACGACTAAACTGTCGATGTTATAGTTTCCATCCATCTGCTGTGCACTTAAAGTTCCAATGCATAGTGTTACAGATAGAAAAACAGTTATCAGTTTTTTCATTTACTCCTCCTTGGTTTATTAATAGATAAAAATATCCACATTAGCGTGGACAATCAAATTATCATCTGTGCCTAAAAATAATTAATTATCAGGTAAGTATCAAAGTGCTTTATTTTTTTTGATTGGACCTGGCCCACAATAACCATAGGCAGTATAAAAAAATAATGCTGCCGAGGATAAAAATTGCATTTAGTATAATATCATCTAACATATGTGGATATGTTTTTTACTAAGTTTTTCATGATAGGGGAATCGTTGGCTAAATTACTACTCTGTTTATCATAAAATTATAACCAAAACTAAAT
>CAWWAV010000163.1:0-3420 GCA_963934935.1 uncultured Anaerolineales bacterium | reverse complement strand
GTAATGGTAACTGTACCAATATTCCATGCACACGAGAATCGGCATTCAAGTCGCGCACAAGACCAACAATTTCATTTTGTGTAGCATCAGATGATAGTACATGTCCAAATGACTCAATACCTACTTCTACACAAGCCTTTTGTTTAGCACGTACATATGTTTGAGACGCTACATTGTCGCCCACTAGTACAGTAGCTAACCCAGGAGTTATTCCTGAATCTTTCAATAGTGTTCTTACACCGACAGCCACCTCAGAACGTACCTTTGCTGCTATGGCAATCCCATCAATCAAACTAGCTGTCATTTCACTAATCCTTACTCATTCGTTTTCAGTACAAGGCAAAACTTTGACATTACTAACGAGGCATCCACACTACTTCACTACTCGTACCGTAATGCCTCTATAGGACTGAGTCTAGCAGCCCGACTCGCAGGGTATATACCAAAAAATATACCCACAAATGCCGCAAAAAAGAATGCCATCATAATTGTATCCATTTCTACATTAGCCTGTACAAGATCTGCTGCACTAACCCCATACGCTATACCCCCACCTAAAGCAATGCCCAGTAGACCACCTATCAGACTTAGTACCACGGTTTCAATCAAGAATTGCAGCATTATTGTACTGCGCCTTGCTCCTACTGCTTTACGCAGACCTATCTCCCGTGTACGTTCCGTTACAGAAACTAACATGATGTTCATGATACCAATTCCACCAACCAATAACGAAATCCCAGCAATTGCTCCAAGAAACATTGTCAGAGTGGCAGTGATCTGATCAAATGCTTCTAAGAAAGCATTCTGACTAAATACCGAAAAATCTAGATCGTCTCGCAATTTCAAACCATGTTGCTGTCGCATAATACGTTCAATTTGCACCATCACCCATTCGACGTCCTCTGCTGTAGCTGCTGACATGGAAACAGAACTAACTGTTCGTACGCCATTACTAATAGCACGGTTGCCAAATAAACGAGTATATCCGGTTTCCATAGGAATCAATGCCACATCATCTTCACTACCAAAGCCTCCACCCCCCTTACTTTCAAGCACACCAATCACTTCAAAGAATATACTGTCAATTCTAATTGTCCTTCCCATTGGATTTAATCCAGAAAACAGTTCTGTGGCAGTCTCTGATCCTAAGACTACTACTCTGGCCCTGCCTGCATTGTCAGCATATGACAAAAAGCGCCCCTGAGACAATTCCATAGAACGCACTTGCTGATATTCTGGCAAAGTACCTTTAACTTCTACATCCACAGTGTTGCCACCATACCTAAGCTGTAATACCCTGTCAAACGTAGGTGCCATGACTCTAACCTTTTCCAGGTTATCAGACAATTTGTTGTAATCATCATAAGTGAGTTTTGCCTGAATACGTTGTCCACCCCGTTCCCATGTTCCAGGAAATACTTGAATGTTATTAGATCCAATACCTTCAATTTGATCCGTAATAGATGCAGTAGCTCCATTACCAATTGCCATTAGAGCAACTACAGCAGCAACACCAATTATTATCCCTAGCATAGTAAGAACAGAACGAAGTTTGTTAGTTGCAAGTGCGCGCAAGGCTACGCGGATATTTGCTAATAAATTCATTTGCTTTCGTCTCCTGATATACGTCCATCATGGAGTATTACACTTCTCGGCATAAGAGCTGCCACTTTAGAATCGTGAGTAACTATGCACAGAGTAATACCTTGTTCATTATGCAATTTCTGAAATAGCTCCATAAGTTCAGCACCTGTTTTAGAATCAAGCGCACCGGTTGGTTCATCGGCCAGGAGAATCGCAGGCCTATTTACCAAAGCACGGGCAATAGCAACACGTTGCTGCTGCCCACCTGATAACTCACTCGGACTATGATGAACTCTATCGCTCAATCCAACAAGATCTAGTGCTTCTTTAGCCTGATCCGTTTTTTGACGACCTCCAACACCAGCATAGGTCAAGGGAAGCATAACATTCTCAAGTGCGCTAGTTCTAGCTAACAAATTAAACTGTTGAAAAACAAATCCAATCTTATTTCCACGAATTTCTGCCAATTGAGAATCACTCATAGACTCTACATAGGATCCATCCAGGCAATAACGTCCATTGGTCGGTTTATCTAAACAGCCAAGTATAGCCATCAATGTGCTCTTGCCTGATCCAGATGCACCCATTATAGAAAGCATCTCTCCGGTTTTTACAGATAGATCAACTCCATCCAAAGCACGCACAATGGTTTCACCCATTTGATAATGCTTACTAATTCCCTCAATGCGAATTACTATGCCATCATTTGCTTGTATATCTTTATTGATGGCCAAGGTCTAATCCCCTCCCCCAAATGGGCTCCCGCTATCAGTCGGCTTTGGAGTAAAAATCACTACTTGCTGACTAGGTTGCAAATCACCCCTTACAATAACTTGATCTCCTTGGATAACCCCACTTTCTATAGTTACACGCGTCTGCTCTTGAGAAGAAGCATCAAACAACATCACATATTCACCTTCATCATCATATTGGACTGCATCAATGGGTACAGCTAATTCTTCCTCTAAAACCTCTGTTACAATTTGTACGTATGAGGTCATCCCCAACATTACGCCATCGGACTGCTCACTCAAAGTAACAGTAACAGGATAGCGCACCAATCCCTGAACAGTTTCGCCAAACGGTGCAATATGAGTAACCAACGCATCAACTTCAATGTATGACATAGCGTCAAATGTAACACTAGCTGATTGACCTATTTTGATACCGTTCACCTCAGTCTCATCAACCGACACCTCGACTAACAACTTGTCGGTATTTGCCAACCTGACAGCAGGAGTGGATTGATCTGTTGAATCTCCGGTCAAATAGTTTAGTTCGACAACTTTGCCGCTAAAAGGAGCTTCCAACCATAGAGAACTCAAAGTAGCTTGTGCAGCTGTGACCTTAGCTTCAGCTACTGCAATATCATCTTCATCTGGTCCCACGACCAATTCCTGTAGTTTCTTTTCCGCATCAGTAATTTTAGATCTTGCTAACTCAATATCGATTGAGCGAGGATTAAGCATGATTTCCAAGTCATCTTCAGTATCTACTAGATTGCCCATTGCAACAGCCAAATCTTCGGGCTGTGGATCAAGTAGATTGGATAAATCCTCTTCCGATTCGGCCAGTTCACCAGCAGCATCGTGCACATCAGCCTCCATTAGGGCTTGATCAATTGGATCAACTCCAGCCAATGCGTCATCCAAATCTTCTTGTGCATCGCTCACTTTCTTAGCAGCCACGTTCAAAGCAGTTGTATTACTCATACGAGTACGCTCAACTTGCAATTCTGCTTCTCGTACTCTTTCTTTAGCAGCAGATATATCCTCGTTAGCTTCCAACAGTGTCCGTGTTACCCCATCTACAGAAACTGCTCGGGTAGAGTCGCAA
>CAWWAV010000162.1:0-3451 GCA_963934935.1 uncultured Anaerolineales bacterium | reverse complement strand
GTAGACTTCTGAGCTACTAGTGAAGCACATGCGAAACTTATGTTGTTCTTGAAGCCGCAGTATATTTTTAGTGCCAATAGCATTGGAGTTCCATAGTTGATAAAAGTGATCTTCACCATTGATCCTGCCAAATTCTGCTGCAAGATGGTATACAAAATCTGGTTTCACTATATTGATAACATGTTCAATTTGTTGATAGTTAGCAATGTCACAACGTATGTAGTTTTGGACAGCTGCGTGCGGCAAATCACATACCCACACTTGGTTCTCACGCTGTTGTAGCTCTTGACAGAGCTGGGAGCCTATAGCACCTAATCCGCCAGTAACTAGTATTTTCATAATTTCATCTAATCTCCAGTTGGTTAATTATATGCTGGGCACGGTTAATCCAGGTGTGTTTGACTACATCAGTACTAGCATTGGTTGCAATGTGATGGCCTAGTGCCGGATTATTGATAAGTGTTGTAATAGCAGTTCTTAGAGATGTACTATCTCCTGGAGTGACTAACAGAGCATTGTGCTTATCGATTAGGGTATTGTTTAGCATAGGTATATCGCTGGCTATAATTGGTCGAGAGGCAGCCATATACTCGAACATTTTCATTGGAGATGCCCAACTAGATGTTTCTTCACCACTAGGAGTATAAACGTGTTTGTCATAAGTCATAATGAGCATATCAGATGCTGTTAAGTATAATGGTACTTGTTCAGGAGCTTGATAACCTGCAAAATGTACATTATTTGCGCCTAGAGTTCTTGCTTTATGTGTCCACTTATGTACTTCTTCACTATTACGTCCGCCTACAATCATTACTTTAACGTCTAATTCGGCAACAGATTCAAACAAGATATCTAAGCCTCGCCCTTCATATAATCCCCCTATATACACTAGCCAGGTGCCAGGCTCCATGTTCAGTTGGCTGCGTACTTCCACCACTGATGTGTTAGGGTTGAATCTGGATGCATCAACTCCACCAGGAGCCACAATCCATTTGTGCTGCCCGAACCCAAGTTGATTTGTGTAAATGTCTTTTAATGTGCTAGTTATTGCTACAAGCATTCCTCTTGGATGTAGCTGAATGAATCTGAGCATTATTTGCTCTCTAAGTGATACTGGTTTGCCATGAATTTCTATTACGCTATGCATTCCTAGTACTAGTCCAAGTATGGCAGCTGTAACATCGCGCCCGCGCGTATAGCATAATTTGCTTTTCCCACGCTTATTTAATATTGCCTTCATCTGAAACATATCAGTAGAGCGAGGACCATTGCTGCGAGGCAATTGCTCTATTTTAAAATTAGGACGCACATCATAGTATTGCTGAAGATCAGTAGCTGACATAATTCCATTATTTGGCTTTTGAGTCACTAACTTTACCTCAGCTCCTGTAGATGCGAAGGCTGCGCACATTTGCATTACTTGTACGCTACTGGCCTTAGTTGCTGGAAAAGTGTGACTTGTAACGTATAAAAGTCTCAGATGTTGTGTTTCGATTGTGTTCTCCCAGGCCAAAGTCTGATGTCTGGTATTCTAGAAATGTACCATAGAATTAGACCGCTCCATACCCAATAATTTGTTACTAGTGCTATAGCAGCCCCGGTTGTACCCCAAGTAGGTGTAAGGACAAATAGCGATACTATCATTACCGCAGCACTAGTAAGGTTAATTGACATAAGTTGACGAGCTTTTCCCAAAGTGAGCATTAGTCCTGGAGCCCATATTAATACTAGCCATATGTGCATGAACATAATGACATAAAAAATAGGCAAGGCCGGTATATACTCCTGGCCAAATATCAGTGGCACCAGAGTACCAGAAATGGAAATAAGTAGAGTTATGGAAATAAACATTGCCAATACCATCCAACGTGTTATGCTTCCAACAAATTTGGGAATATACTCATTTCCGCGCTCATGATATAAATTTGCAAGCTCGGGATAGATAGCAGAATAAATTGGATTACTTAATCTACTTACATATGTGGCTAACTGTTTACCCATTTTGTACAATCCGATACTCTGCATATTGACGAACAATCCTAGTATAACCACATCTGCTTTATCGGTAGCAATTTTTCTGAAACTATCTAATTTCATGCTGATTAACATTGTGCGAATTTCATCGTAATGTTGCTGGAGTACGCCTAATTTGGCTGTCCAGCAGCTGGCGCCGCAGCGCGCTTGTAGTTTGTTGTTTGAATATAGCAGTAGGATGATAGATTGTGTAATTGACACTGCGGAAATAGCAGTTAGATACCCTATTACTTCAAATTTATTGAGCAATGCTATGGCGACAAGCACAAAGGTTAATATTGAAGATAGTACATTCACGATAGAAAGCCATCTGAAGCGATTTAGAACCCTGAGAACAGAGGTGGTTGTACCTGTTGTTGCGGCAAAGAAATCTCGGAGTATGATTATGCGAAACAGCAAAGTTCCATCAGTAGAATCAAGTATCCATAAGCTTAGTGTAGGTGCAATAATATACATTACCACGCAGCTTACAGTGGCCATAGACACGTTTAGTAATAGACCTAGTTTGACAATAGCAAGCGCTTCCAACTTCTGTTCATTAGACAGATATAAGCTAAGATATTTAACTATTGTTTTCCGGGTTTGTATACCAAGTAAAGATCCTACTAGACTCACCCAACCAACAATTAGTGTGGCTTTTCCATATCCTTCTGCACCAAGCAGGCGAGCTACCAGAGGGAATTGAATCACACTCACGATCGCAGCCACGGCTTCAGCAGCCAACAACCACCCACTATTCCGTGCCAACCTTTGTAGAGCCGTGTCTATCACAGAATTCTTTATTTGGGAAAATACTATCCTCTTACCAGAGGCATGTTTCTTCATGATGATGGTCTTATTCCATTAGTTGTGCCAGCAAATATTACTGCATTATATTCATTTCATTTTACTTAGCATTGATCTTTCTAATTGAAATTATAAGTCCATAGACTTGCTACCTGTCCAATTAATTGAAAATCCAGACTTTGGTATAGGCTTATTGATGCATAGTTGTCATTTTGAGTGACCACTTCAATGGTTGTATGTTTGGCACCTTTGTAGTGATTTAGCATATTTACTATAAGAGCTCGGCCTATTCCTTGTCGTTGGTATTCTGGTGATACTGCAAGTCTAGCTATAAATAACACATTGGTATCAATGGTGGCTAACAGATAGCCTATACATGAGTTGTTCATTACTGCTACTGTGGCATATTGGGCTTTATTTAAAGCCAGCTTGAGCATTTGATTTGAACATTGCCACATATCGTTGAACACTGCATTATCTACTGAAGTAATTTCACTCAAATCGTCAGATGTAGCTTCTCGAATTTTAGCCAATGATTGTGTGACATTAGGTGTAGATTTATGCTCACGTCTAAGCACAACAATTTCACCAGTGGCTGTATAACCCCATGAATTTAGCAATGTTTCAGACC
>CAWWAV010000161.1:0-3453 GCA_963934935.1 uncultured Anaerolineales bacterium | reverse complement strand
GTGTTGTCCCAAATGTTGGCACCCCATGCGTTGAAAAAAGTTCGTTCTCCTCCTTTACTTACTACAGCAAAATTAAGTCCTGTTTTTACTCCTGGTAGTACGGATACTCCTGATATGTCTACTCCGGTTTGCCTAAAAGCTTCAGCTGCTAAACTTCCCCAGTTATCGTCTCCAATACAACCTATGAGCGTAGCATTTACGCCGAGCTTAGATAACGCGATTGCAGTATTGCCTACAACTCCACCAGTTTCAACACTATATGAGGGAGCCCCCGCATCATCTCCCTCTTGAGGATATGTATCTATAGGCATCGTGACATCTACATTTATAGGCCCTAGTAGACACACACTTGCTGGTAAGTGAAGTTTGGGTGTCATGTACTAGTATTACCTCTTGCGGCCTCACAGAAATTGGCAATGCGAACCATATCTTTACGTACTTTGTCCCCTTCAATATTAGTAGATGTGTTGCTGTCTACTCCCCATGGCTGTACTGTCTGTATTGCCTCGAGTACATTCTCACTAGAGAGTCCACCAGCCAAGATTACAGGACATTTGACCTTTTCGACTATTTTCTTGCTGATATTCCAATCGTGTGTTTTTCCAGTGGCGCCTACTCCAGGTAATCCAGTAACTTTTGTGTCCAGCAAGAGATAGTCGCATGTGGTGGAGAATGCTTCAGCAAGATCGATGCTATTGTTACCTTCGACTGGCAGTGCCTTCATTAACTGTGGTTGTGGGCCGAGCCTGATCCGTAAATCGCTCATGGCTTGTACATCCAAATCAAAAGGATCAGTTGATATATGTACTATGTCGGGTTTCACGAATTGTGCCATCGCCACAATTTCTTCAATGTCAGTAGACATAGTTAGTGCAACAGAAGTACTAATTCCACTTACGGCATTTACAATGCTAGCAGATGTTTCCAGACTAAGTTCACCATACACCTTGCCGTAATCTCCAGCTACGAATCCAATCTGATCCACACCTAGATTTGCAGCGGTGATTGCATCCTTAGCGGTTGAGAAAGCATAAATTTGAATAATCATGAATAATTGTATTGTCAGTATTTACTTATGTATTATACTTGTGCTCCAGAATTTGCTTCTCGATTGTTATCTGAAATTGTTCTCTTACCAACATCAAATTTAAGTTTGTGTGTGAGTGAAAAGTTGGAGTAGAGATAATCATCATGTTATAAGTACAACAATTGCGCAAACGTTCGTTGGCGGATATCTCACCAACCCAATCGGATAGTTATCACAGCCAATAGTTGTACAAAGGGGTATTAAAGTGAGCACTAAGATTATCATGGATGTAGATACAGGTACTGATGATGCGGTAGCCATTATGACAGCAGCATTATCTCCTGACATTGAACTGTTAGGTATCACCACAGTTAATGGCAACTGTCCAGTAGAGATATGTACAGAGAATACTCTCCGGGTTGTCGACCATATAGGTGCAAAAATCCCGGTCTATCATGGTTGTAGCTTACCTTTGTCTGCTACCTTAACTCCTGGCAGAAAACCAAACATACCTGCTATAGAACCACACACGATTCATGGTCATTATCTCGACTTACCTGCTGCTAGTTCAGAAAAGCAAAGTATTACTGCAGTTGAGTGGCTGATTAATACTTACCTGGAGTCAGATGGCGATATAAGCTTGGTGCCAGTGGGTCCACTAACAAATGTTGCGATGGCGATACGACAGGCTCCTGAAATATTGGACAAGATTCCAGAGATAGTAATCATGGGTGGAGGGCACCATGTTGCAAATTGTACTTCATCTGCGGAATTCAACATCTGGGTAGATCCTGAAGCAGCGCGCATTGTTATGAATTGTGGTCGTCCGATTAGATTGGTGACACTTGATGCAACACATGAAGCATTGTTTACTATGGAAACATGTGATGCTTTGAAAAAAATAGGCACTCCCGCCGCAATTTGTGCTGCCGCTTTTGCTGAGGTTCGTATTTCTGCTTATGATAAGGCGCAACCTATGGCATCGGCTGGAAGTGCTCCTATCCATGATGCCTTAGCAGTCTGTGCAATCATTAAGCCCGAAGTAATATCAACCGTATATGCGCATGTAGATGTAGAGACTATTGGAGAGTTAACGGATGGTCGTACAGTAGTTGATATAGATCGATCTGGCGACCGAGGTCGGCTACCTCCAAATGCACATGTTGCATTACATGCAGACGAAGAGCTGTTTGTTGAAATGATGTTGGATATTTTATCTAATGAGATCTAAATGTCCGCGTTTATGTTTATTGCGGATTTATAAAGATTTACAAAAGTAAGTTTTGGAGGCAATGTTGTATTATGAGTACTAAAGATAAGAATAGTAAGGTGCGTGTCAGAGGTGAAAGTCAGATAAACCCCGGAATATTTACTGGCAAGAAATTGGTGTATGGGATGATACATCTGCTCCCACTTCCAGGGACCCCATTTTATGAGTCTGGTAATGTAGAAAAGTCGCTTGAAAAAGCTATTGCTGATGTAAAAGCTCTAATTGCCGGGGGTGCTGATGGTTGTGTTGTTCAGACTATTGACCAAATCTACCCAGTGGGTCAAGATGTGGATCCTGCTAGACTCGCTTCGTTTGCCATAATAGTGAAAGCAGTAAAAGATCACAGTCATAAAGATTTCCACGTAGGTGTACAAATCCTATGGAACGCATTGGAGGCATCTTTGGCGGTAGCAAAAACATGTGGAGGTGTGTTTGTTCGATCCAATGCACTTGTAGGATCTACTATGACTGCTGCTGGTGTGGCTGAATCAGATCCAATTAGCCTTACTGAATACAGAAACAAGATTGATGCACACGATGTTTCATTGTTGGCGGAAATTGAGAGTATGCATTTTAGTTGGTTGAACGGTAAGCCACTTGTTGACGTGGCAGCTGAGGCCATTAGAGTTGGTACAAATGGTGTAGAGATAGCTCATCCTGAAGAGGACGTCTGTTTATCTATGATTTCTCAGTTAAAAGATAAGTATCCAGAATTACCGGTAATTGTAGGTGGGCATACCAATCACGAGAATGCTGCCAGAATCTTGGCCAAGGCTGATGGAGCACTGGTTGGATCATGTTTTGAACCCCAAGGTTGGGGTTCAAATGTAGACGAAAGCAAGGTGGCTGAATACGTTGATATAGTTCGTAACATTAGTTAATCAAATTTAGATTGGTCGGTGCTTGTACTTCAACAATATAGTTTGTGCTCGTGCAAAAATCGCTAGTGTAAGAGGGTTGGTATGGATGTAACTATAATTCTAGCTTTAGTAGCAATGATTGGTATGGGGATCAATAGTTTTGGTAACAAGCTAGGTGCTGCGCAAGGGGTATACGCACCACCGTTTTTACTTATTATAAACATAATGTACTGTGTTGCTGCGTTAGTGCTTCATGCTGTACAGAAACAAACATTTACTATATCGTCGAAGATGAT
>CAWWAV010000160.1:0-3482 GCA_963934935.1 uncultured Anaerolineales bacterium | reverse complement strand
GTGCGGTATGCTGATCGGCAAGGAATACCAATAGTAATTGTGTTGGGACCGGATGAGTTAGATAGCGGGGAAGTTTCTGTAAAAGAGTTGGCTACAGGCGAGCAAAGTAATATTCCGATGGCTAGTCTGGTTGACACTATACGTATGATCCTTGAAAGCGAATAGTCTCCATGATAGAATGAACATCAGTATTGAGAGCCTTGTATAAGTTGCAGAAAACAATCAGAGTTGTGCAAATTCTGAATTAGGCTACTTGGTGCCTGTAGCTCAATGGCAGAGCGCCGCACTGTGGCTGCGGTGGTTGTGGGTTCGAGTCCCATCAGGCACCCTGTTTACAAGTATTTTTTTGTTTGAGCCCCCGTAGCTCAATGGACAGAGCACCTGACTTCGGATCAGGTTGTTGGGAGTTCGAATCTCTCCGGGGGTGCTCAGCTTGTTGCATGTGTGTCACGTATAGTGTGCTGTTCTGGGTCAAAAACTAATTTACCTCCAATAATTTTCCGTACGCACATAACATTACCATCTTGTAAGAGAATGTGCCGTAATACTGGGAGAGCGCATCATGCGCGCGCTTAACCACACGACGAAGTGTGCACAGAAGCAGTTAGAGCAAGCCATGCTTGCCGACTAGCGTATGTTGTTATGCTACACATGTTAGTATATTCTCACAAGGATGTATAGCGTATCCACACTGTCATGACTTGATATGGAACATGATTAGCTACTTATAGTGATTATAGTGAGACAGGTATTTTTTGTGATGGTTGCTTAGGAGTAAAACATGAAATCAAAACTACGCGTACTCGAAGATTTTTTCACCATACATCATCTTCCACCAGACAATGAAGTCCCAATATATGTATTTGATGGATCATTTTGTAATATTACTAAGACTGCGGATGAGATTTCAGTCATTTGCAGTTCTTCTGTACAGCTGAATTCTACAAAATCAGAAACAGGATGGTCCTGTATTAAAGTCCTAGGGCCTTTGGATTTAAGTTTGACTGGTTTATTGGCTGATGTCTTAACGGTATTGGCAGAAGCTAAGATAAGTATAATTGCACTATCAACTTATGATACAGATTACATATTAGTAAAGTCAGAGACAATCAATAAAGCAATACAGGCGTTGCGACAAGCCGAATATTCCTTCGAGTAGTAAGACAATGGTGCACTTGCAAAAAGTGTTGATCCTAGCACACCTAAATTGTCAGTTGCAATTAATTGCTAGATTTATTTAATAATTTCCATCCGCTCGGTAGTAGGATTGTTGCAAGCACTATTTTTGCGGCATCTCCAATGAGAAAGGGTAGGAAGCCAGTTTGAAGTACATTGTCCCATCCTACGAATTGCGATAACCAACTTATCCCAAACAAATAAATAATAATGTTTCCAATAATCATTGAGATAGAAGTAGACCAAGCTTTGCGGTCCCATCCGTATTTGCTTAGGAAGCCTACAACATAGGCTGCGGGCAAGAAACCGATAAGGTATCCGCCAGTAGGGCCAAGAATAGTAGCAATACCAAAAGTTCCGCTAGCAAATACCGGTCTTCCAGCAATCCCTAGTATTAGATATGTTAGTACAGTAAGTCCTCCACGATTATGACCATACAATGCTGCTAACAACAGTACTGCGAAAGTTTGACCAGTAATTGGCACAGGTGAAAATGGTAATGGAAAATAAAATTGAGAAGCAAGGGCAATCAATATGCTTCCAGTAATCACTAAACTAATTTCTATTACAATGCGAGGAATCATTGCCATGTCGGTTGTAGAGCCGAACGCGTCAATCATTACATTGTTGTTTTTGCTAGTGATTTGCATAGTAAATCTCCTTTCATGCTTGTACAAAATTATGAGCTAATGTCATTAACAATAGATACACTCTACGGTTACGCTCTGTTTTCACTATTTGTCTTTACTAGGGGCAGTGACACCTACTATATTGAATCCAGAATCTACATAGTGAACTTCGCCTGTCACGCCAGATGCAAGATCTGAGCTTAGATATACTGCTGCGTTTCCGACA
The DNA here is from genome assembly GCA_963934935.1 of uncultured Anaerolineales bacterium. Classification (GTDB taxonomy): domain Bacteria; phylum Chloroflexota; class Anaerolineae; order Anaerolineales; family UBA11657; genus UBA11657. Next base: position 1,451 of record CAWWAV010000160.1, on the reverse strand, counting down.
TCATCGTTGGTGACATTACGCCTTAATGGGGCGATATCTACGAATTCACTATGCATAGATTTGAATCCAGATACTCCAGCAGCTGCTAATGTACGTATAGGTCCTGCAGAAATTGCGTTGACACGATGTGAAAGTGGACCTAGATCTACAGCTAGATATCGCACAGAAGCTTCCAGGGCAGCCTTAGCCACTCCCATAACATTGTAATGCGGAACAGCTTTCTCAGCTCCATAATACGTCATTGCAAGACAGCTGCTACCGGGATTGAAAAATGGTACTGAGCTACGTACTAAGGCAGTGAATGAATAGCAACTAACTTCCATAGCCAACTGAAAACCATTACGACTAGTGGAGTAGTATGGACCGGTCAGATCAGCACGATCGGCAAAAGCTATAGAGTGAATGAGTATATCTATATTTCCTAGTTCGGATCCTACTTTGACAAACAAATTATCAATTGCTTCATCATTAGTGACATCACATTCTTCTACAAAATTAGACTTCACTTCTTGCGCTAATGGAGAAACACGCTTTAGTAATGCAGGATTAGCATAGCTAAGAGCTATTGTTGCGCCCTCTCGATACATGGCTTTTGCAATCCCCCATGCAATTGATCGCTTGTTAGCTACTCCAAATATTAACGCTTTTTTTCCCTGGAGAATACCCATTAAATATATACCTCCTTGCTTGACTTGATTTGTGTACTCAAGTTCCATGGCATCGAACACCATGGTTCAGGTGTGTTGTGAATACCTTTTCGTGGTTTGTAAACTGTTTCCATATTTCCTCCGAATTCGTCGTGCTCTATAAATAATTTCGAATCAGGTGCGCAAGTATTGTAACCGTTCCATGTGTTGTTAATCCCAAAAGATTGTGCTATTTTCGCGGGACCGTTAGTTAAATCAGACACTGATTTATTGCGCCTTCCTTGCATAACATTAATGCCAGTTCTTGGGAAAAGGGACCTTATTAAGATTGCAGCTGGAAAACCTTTAGACTCAGTGACTAAATTTAGCATCCAGTGCATACCATAAATCAGGTAGATGTATAAAGTTCCAGGTCCATCATAAAGTGTTTTTGTGCGCTCGGTTATACCAACGCTGGCGTGACAAGCTAAGTCTATTTCTCCTATGTAACACTCTACTTCAGTAATTGTGCCCGATGTACGTCTACCATCCGATTCTATTCTTACTAACTTATTTCCTAGACACTCCCTGGCAACGGTGAGTGTTGGTCTCAAAAAAAAGCTACTGGGTAGTCTTGACATATGTGTAAATTAGAACAATCTTTACTGATAGCGTTGATCAATAGCAACAGTGCGTTTTAGTCCTTCTAATAATGACATGCGTGGTTGATACCTGAGCTTATTTTTTGCTTGGCTTATATCTGCACACATTTCTCTTACTCCGCCGGATTCACTATTGTTATAAATAGGGTCTAACTCAATGCTC
>CAWWAV010000159.1:0-3485 GCA_963934935.1 uncultured Anaerolineales bacterium | reverse complement strand
TCCAAAGAGAGAAAAATTGGCTACTAATTTTGATTTACTGAAACGAATCAAGAACATAGCAGATGCTCTTGATTTAGAACCAGCTACACCTCAAGAAGTCAGAAATGTCTTGAGACTGTAATACACCATGAAAAGATATTCGATCTTCGGAGCAGGAAACTATCTTAGTGATATTTTTGATATTGTACATGCTAATGATGGTAAAGTTATGGAGATATGCCACAACGCACCTGATGCTGATCCGGACCGTGGTATAACAATCAAGCAACGTATTGATTTGCTAGGTTATGAGGTGAGATATTATAGATCATTGGATGAATTTATTCCTATAGAAGGCTGTGAATACATTATGAGCCTAGCCAGGCCATCAAAGCATAAACTAGTTGCTACTATCAAGGATAGATTCAACATCAATTTTTGTCAGCTTATTCACCCCAAGGCTCATATTGGATCCAATGTTCATATTGGAGAAGGTGTGATTATTGCACCAGGTGTAGTCATAGCACCTAACGCACAAATTGGCGATTTCTCGATTATCAATAGAGTTGCTTCTATTGGCCATGAATCAACAATAGGTAAATATTCCAACATTGGTCCTGCGGCTACTATAGCTGGCTCAAGTAATATTGGTAATAGCTGCATAATTAGTATGGGAGCATCAGTTTTAGACCAAATAAATGTGGGTCAGTCGTCAATGATAGGTGCAGGAGCAGTAGTAACTAAAGATTTACCAGATAAAGTTGTAGCATTAGGCGTTCCTGCAAAAATTATACGCAAAAACGAAGATAGTTCCTGAAATTGCTTTAATCAGCAATTCCCCGTCACTAAGCTTTGTAATGATATGTCAGATGTCGCCAAATTGCAGGATTGCAGTTCCAAATAGTAACATCCAAATAATATGCGTCAAAATTCCAAGACTGTTTGTTTGAGTTCTATAAAATGAACTTTATATTTAGATGTGATGGAAACTCTGAAATTGGTATGGGTCATGTAATGCGCTGCATATCTCTTGGTAAAGTTATGAAGAAACAAGGATGTAACATTGTTTGGGTAATGCAAAATTATCCTGATGTTGTACAGATTGTAGGTAGTGCAGGATTTCAAGTGAGCACTATTGATTGTTTAAAGGACGAAAAGCATGGTGGTCTTGATTTGTATGATACACAACTTACTTTGGATATTGCAAAGAATGAAGGGGCAAATGTTGTGATTGTGGATCATTATGAGGCTACTACTGACTATCTTGAGAAAGTGAGACATAGTGGCATCAAACTGGCTGTGATAGGTTTAGGGAGAGATCGTGATCGCGATCTAACTGCAGCTCACTGGTTTCTGAATCAGAATTTGGGAGCCTCAAAATTGTGCTATAAAATTAGATCCGATTGTGTAAGTTTGCTAGGGCCAACTTATGCTCTCCTGCGCGAGCAATTTCTATTGTCTCGTACAGAGATTATTAATTCCTTTGATAAAACAGATCATCGAGTCCTAATCACTTTGGGTGGTAGCGATATGACCGATCACTACTTGATGATATTAAGGGCAATCTCAATGGTACAACGGAATTTAGATGTGCGATTTATCGTTGGCGGAGGAGGAAATGTTAAGAATTTGATTTCTCAGGCACGATCGAAACTAGCACATGATATACAAATTTATGACAATGTGTCTGATATGGCTGAACATATGATTTGGGCTGATGTATCGATCAATGCTGGTGGTTCTACTTGTTGGGAGCTATGTTGTCTAGGGGTACCAATGATTATATTGATTGCCTCAGATGATCAGGTGCTAACAGCTCAAGAGTTGGATGACAAGGGTTATGCTAAGAGCGTTGGTAATTTGTGTGCGTCTTCTATAGATGCCGATTTAGCTGAAGCATTGGAGGAATTACTATATGATCCGCAACAGCGAGCAAAAATGTCAAGTAGATCTCAAGATTTAGTCGATGGGTTTGGTGCTAGTCGTGTGTCGAAGTCCTTGATATCGTTATATGATTCATAATGTATTTCTGTTATCAATAAAAAAATCAACATTGGAGTAAATGTTATGCGGAAAAACAATAAAGTGCTTGTGATTGCAGCTCATCCTGATGATGAAGTGTTGGGATGTGGAGGAACGATGGCTCGCTTGGTCAAGGAAGACAATGATGTATTCATTGCTATACTAGGCGAAGGTATTACATCGCGATACGATGCACGTGAATTGGCCGATAAGTCATTGTTAGCAGAACTTCATGATCATAGTAGTAAGGTCGCAGAACTGATAGGTGCGAAAGATTTGTTCACATATGATCTTCCAGACAATCGGTTTGATACATTGCCTTTACTCGAGATTGTTAAGATTGTAGAAAACCTAATTGATGATATACAACCTGACATTGTATATACTCATCACAATGGTGATTTAAATATAGATCATGAAGTTGTGTTTCGAGCCACTATGACTGCTGTCCGCCCGGTATCAGGGTGCTCTGTGCGAGAATTATATTCGTTTGAGGTTCCATCATCCACTGAGTGGTCTTTTCAACACTATCACTGTGGATTCAGACCAAATGTCTTCGTTGATATTACAGATACGATTGATGTAAAAATCAATGCAATGAAAACTTACGGTGGTGAAAGTCGTAGTTTTCCGCATCCTCGTTCAACTGATGCTCTCATATCCATAGCACGTCGTTGGGGATCAGTCGTGGGTGTGGAATATGCGGAAGCCATGGAATTAATACGTTTGGTATATTGATGGAATTGATATGGTTACAAAGTTACAGTTGCAATGGCACACAATTATTTATTGTAAAAGGATTTTGTACAATCTGATTTATAAGGAAAATTGACAATGAAAATATTAGTCACCCCTTCATCATTTGGTGAGTGCGGTCCAAAGCCAATGCAATTGCTTGAAGAAAGCGGGTATGAAATACAAATGAATCCAAATAAAAGACGGTTAACTAGTGACGAGGTTGTTTCACTAGGGAGTGATTGTATTGGAATCATTGCTGGTTTAGAAAAGTTAGATGCGGATACTCTATCCCGTTTTGCAAATCTACGTGTTGTTAGTCGTCTAGGTAGTGGGGTGGATAATGTAGATTTAGAAGCTGCCAAGCAGTATGGAATCCATGTGCGCAGTACACCTTATGGTCCCACTCGTGCTGCAGCTGAGCTAACTTTGGCTATGGTCATGGCTTTATTGAGAAATATTCCCATGGCTGACAGAAATATGCGTAAGGGAGTGTGGCATAAGGAGATTGGCCAGTTACTGCAAGGTCGAATAGTTGGTATTTTAGGGCTTGGTCGTATTGGCAGAGAAGTTGCACAACTCATGATTGCTATGGGTTGTACAGTTTTAGGTCACGATTTGGCCCCAGACGTAGATTGGTCAGCTAAGCATAATGTGCAGTTGGTTGACTTCACCGATTTGCTAGTCGAGAGTGAGATATTGTGTATACATGTATCTATACTAGATGACAATACTACTTTAATCGGAGC
>CAWWAV010000158.1:0-3501 GCA_963934935.1 uncultured Anaerolineales bacterium | reverse complement strand
TACAGCCCGACCAAATCTGAAGACGCTGCGGTTAGCTACCTCACCAACTGGATGAAAGATGCAGGTTTCGAAACTCGGATTGACAGTGCAGGCAACGCTATAGGACAAATAGGCACGGGCTCGATATCTATTATGCTATTGGGTCATATTGATACAGTGCCAGGAGAAATATCAGTTAGACAGGAAGGAGACCTAATCTACGGACGCGGAGCGGTAGATGCTAAAGGACCCCTAGCTGCATTTGCTTCAGCAGCAAGCTTGGGAGAAATCCCTGGGGTAACAATTACTGTGATTGGCGCTGTAGGAGAGGAAGGAGATTCGAGAGGTGCATCATGTGTGCTCAACAATTTCGATAGGCCTGACTTTTTATTGATCGGAGAACCGAGTCGATGGAATCGAATAACTCTTGGTTATAAAGGATCGATAAGCTATACACTTTCAGTAGAAATACCGATCACACATCCTGCAAGCAATACAGCTAATGCATGCGAGGTACTAATCTCTAATTGGAAATCATTACTTGAATCTACTAGAACCTACAACGAGCAACATGAAAGAGTGTTCAATCAAATCACTCCAACAATTCGGTCAATAAATTCAACCAGTAATGGCATGACGGATTATGCCCAAATGGATATCACTTTCCGATTACCGGAAGGTTTGACGATCAATGAAATAAAAGACAAACTCCAAACACATGTTGCTGCTCCAGCTAAATTGCAACTAACACCAGGGGCAGTAGAAGCTTATCGTGCTTCTAAAAACACAAAGTTGGTCCGAGCAGCACTTGCAGCGATACGAGCTGAAGAAGGCACACCAAGCTTTGTAGTTAAAACTGGAACGTCTGATATGAATATAGTAGCCCCCAAATGGCAATGTCCTAGCATAGCTTATGGGCCTGGCGATTCAAATCTTGACCATACATCCAACGAACATATCTCAGAGGTGGAATATCAGCATAGTATTTCAGTGTTACGAACACTAATGAAAAACATCAGTAATGTACAGTAGCGTTTATACTATCCTGTTTGAAATAGTTGTTGTCCCAGTCGAGGGACAGTTAGCAGTCATATATTCGTGACGAATTACAATCACAGCATAATTAATACTTAGGACGACATGAAATCACAACGATCACCCTGGAAACATGCGAATTTATGCGCTGCTTTTTGTTTTGTGTCTATATTTATTTCACAACTATACAGAGGCTTGATTATAGAGAGCAGCCAATTGGTTACGACCTTAGAAGACACGATTTACGGAAATTTAATAATAGCACTGCTAACAGCTTTAGTATATGGAATATTTACATGGGGGGCCACTACGCTATTGAGAAGAGGAAAACACCCCAATTGGTATTTACTGGAATTGATGATATTGTGGTTTTGGCCAATTATAATAACTGTCGGATTATTGATAAGTCTTGAGTATGGACAGCCAGCGGAATAAAACGCTATTTATATAATCTGGTTTGTTTATTTGTCGGACAACCTCTTATAGTCCACAAAACGATAGCCCACTCCTCTCTCTGTGAGAATATACTTGGGATCACGCGGTTCGGCCTCTAATTTATCTCTTAAGTAGTTCACATATAATCGTAAGTAGTGTGTTTCAGACTGATACTCATAACCCCATACTTTTGCCAAAAGCTGATCATGAGACACCACCCATCCAGCATTTTGCACTAAATGGTAAAGCAGACGATATTCAGTTGGTCGCAATTTCACAAGTTGACCATTTACAAAAATCTCATGTCGATCAAAATCTATCTTCAAACGTTCGTCAACTTCTATGGCTTCTCCACCACCGCCTTTCGGAGGTTCCACGCGCCTCAACACTGCCCGTACTCGACCCACCAATTCACGCGGACTAAATGGCTTAGTAATATAATCATCTGCACCCAACTCTAAACCACGTACACGATCATCTTCTTCTCCACGAGCTGTAAGCATGATCACGGGCACATTGGAGTTCTCTCTAAGCAAGGCCAGCGTCTCAAATCCGTCCATCTTTGGCATCATCACATCCAGAATTACCAAATCAGGCAACACTTTGCGAATCTGATCTAAAGCATCTTTGCCATCATAAGCTTCGTGCACCGAGAATCCCTCTAAATCTAAATTCATTCGTATAAAATGAATCATGCGCTGTTCATCATCTACCACTAAAATCTTAGTGCCCGGACGAGATTTTTTCATATTATTTGCTGTTTCCATAATCGTATTTTACTATGAGAGAAGTTATGTTATCTAGACCCCCAGCTTTATTTGCTTCCTTAGTCAAATTGTCACAAGCCTCCTGCAAATTCGAACTATCCATCATTATCGTCAGAATGTCTTCTTCTTCCATACATCCCCACAAACCATCAGTACACAACAGAAAAATGCTCCCAGGCTCCACGTATTGTTCACAAACATCTACCTCTAGGATATCACCCTGGCCCACAGCACGCAACAATATATTTCTTTGAGGATGATTTTCGACTCCTGTACTAGCAATTTCCCCTAGATCATATAATTTCTGCACTAATGAATGATCCTTGGTGAGCTGCAATAATTTCCCCGAATCCATCATGTAAGCCCTACTGTCACCTACATGCCCAACAATTGCATTTGGTCCCATTAATAATAGTGCAGTAAGTGTGGTTCCTCCACCCGGTACACCATTCATCACATCAGCATTAGCCGCAATCAGAGCTGAACGCATCAAATCCATTAATTGTTTATTGTCATAAGACTCTTGGATTTCTTCCAATATCTTGGAAAATATGTAACTGCCCACTACTCTTGCAACCGATTGTGCAGCAATTGTACTAGCACGCTCGCCTTTCTGGTGACCACCCATACCATCTGCAACCACAAATAATCCAAAATTATGTTGTTCAGAATCACCTGCGTTCATACCAGACAAAGCAAAAAGAGAATCCTCATTGTCTTCACGGACTATACCAACACTTTGAGCGTGGGATAAAGTTATAGCTGGCCTTCCACTAATTGGGGGGTGATGAGCAGCCTTACCAATTTGTATTCGATGTTTGCTAGCCAATCCATCCACTATCTTATTACGTGATCTGCTGAACAGGCGTGAAAGATTGAATATATTCACTGCAACATCATATCGTGTCAGAATATATGGTTAGATAACACATAGACAATAATATCAGTGACGAATTTTAATTCTATTGTTAGCTCAAGATTATGCCAACATCTATTTTAGTTCAATTAGATGACTTAGCCAAATTATTGAAGAAATGAGCATACGATGCTACACCGTTATGAAAAGTCTCTAGATGCAATTTCTCGTTTGGACCATGAATACCATCATCATTTAGAGCAAATCCGAGCATAACAGTTTCAATTCCCAGCATATCACTAAGCATGCCAACCACTGGGACAGTACCACCACTACGCATAAAGACCGGTTTCACACCAAATACAGACTCAACTGCATCAACAGCAGCTCGCACTCCAATCGACTCTCGATTAACCACAACTGGACTTG
>CAWWAV010000157.1:0-3501 GCA_963934935.1 uncultured Anaerolineales bacterium | reverse complement strand
AATTCGGACTCTTCTTTAGCAGGATTGGTGTCGTCCAGTCGCAAACTACAAAAACCTTGATGGTCAGCTGCAATACCAAAATTCAAGCAAATAGACTTAACGTGTCCTATATGCAAATACCCGTTTGGCTCAGGCGGAAAACGAGTTTGAACCCTACCGCCAAATTTGCCATCTTCCACATCTTTGGAGACTATCAGAGAGACAAAATTATCTCGTGATTCCTTGTGCGTGCCACCTATTACACTATTGCTTTTTGTTTCCATTGCCACCTTTTATATACATCATACATCGAAAACTGTCTTTAGATTAATTTCAATTATTGTCCGACCTAATGCTTAGACGCGCACTTTTGCGCTTCTCTCCATCAGCCACAAGTTCCTTTTGTCTCTCGTTCTCACAAACTAGTCGAGGAACCAAGGTTGGTGCCCCATTCTTGTCAAGAGCTACATACACAAAAAATGCCGAGTTTGTTGCCACAACATGCCCAGTAAGAGGGTTTTCCGCATCTACTCTAACTAATACTTCGATCGACGAACGTCCTACCCAACTTACTTGCGCATTTAGATGCAGCAAAGCTCCAACTGCTACCGGCTCATCAAATGTCATAGATTCTACAAATACCGTAACTGCATGCATACCGGCATGCCGCATAGCAGCTAGGCTGCCAGCCTCATCAGCAAGCTTCATTATCACTCCCCCATGTACGTTACCTAACGGATTAGCATGTTCAGGTAACATCAACTGTGCTAAATGCACAGAAGACTCAGAAGGTGTTTTGCCTACATCTGGACTATTACTTTCCATTTTCATCTTACCATTGACTATACCATCTACTCGACTCACCTATGTTCAGCCAAATCCGTGTAAACTCCCAACAAAATTTTCGCAGAGGTAGACCAACTAAATTGCTCGACTCGCTTAAACCCTTTGTTACGGAGCCTTCTTCTAAGATCTGAATTTTCCACCAATTTCAACATCGCATCTGCCATATTCTCAACATTGCCAGGATCAACCAATAAAGCTGCATTTCCTGTCACTTCGGGCAAGCTGGAAACACTAGATGCAATCACAGGCAATCCACAAGCCATAGCCTCTAATACTGGTAAACCAAATCCTTCATACAAAGAAGGGAAAGTCATAATATTTGCAGAGGAATATAGAGCCGATAGATCCTCCTCTGCAACAAAACCGGGAAACAAGACACGGTTTTGCAATCCTTGCGACTCTACTAAACCATACACTTCTTCATAGCTCCAACCTTTACCACCAGCTAATACAAGATTATATTCGGAATCGCCAAGTGCAAGCTCAAATGCTTTGATTAAAGTCAAGTGATTTTTTCGAGGCTGTAAAGTTCCCACTGATAACACAAATGGTTCTTCGCCCAATTTATAACGTTTACGCACTTGTCTCAACTTCGCTCTATCCCTGATGGGACGAAAATCGGATGATACGCCAGGATAAAGCACTGTTATTTTGTTTTCGGGTGTTGAATACAATTCAATAAGATCGTTTTTGGTAGATTGTGAATCCGCCAAAACATGTGTGGCCAGTCGTACCGAGCGTTTAACTGCAATTTCCAGATATTCTCTTAAACCTGCAGACGCAGATTCTGGGTCTCGCAAGAACGATAAATCATGTACAGTAAGGAGTGTAGGTACGCCTGGCAGTGTAGGAGGCAACGTAAAATCAGGCGAATGATATATATCGACCGCGCCAGTAATAAGTTCTACGGGTACCGGTAAACGAATGCGTTGCCAAATTCGTGCAAGCCAAATGTCATGCACTGGCAAATGACGTATACGAAAATTATCGGGTAAAGCAAGCATGCCTCGAGCAGCTTTAGATTTGCTAGCATAGAAAAGACTATACTGATTGATTTTATCAACATCAGCTAATGCATGCATCATCTCCCGAACATAACGTCCTATACCACCACTCTGCCGCACAGCAGCAGTGATTTCTAACCCAATTCTCACAGTGACACTTTACTCAACATCGCCATAGGTCCAATAACGATTGGCGAAGAAATTCCAGAACAATACTACTGCTACCGCAGCCACTTGACCTGCATTCGTTCCCAGAATCAATCCAATTTGGGCTCCATAATAACTCTGGAATGTTGGAATTAGCGCAGAACTAACTGAGCCAAATATCAAAAGATTTAAGGCAAGGCCAATCAAATTAACAACTGTAAACTGAACCGCCTGTACTCTAACGCTTTTAGATCGTGACTCAGGATAAATCCAGTAACGATTCCAAAAAAAATTACTGGTCAAGGCAAGACTAAAAGATATGGTTTTGGCGACAAGACGCAGCAATCCTGTGGACATGCCCAGATAACCTATCATGATATTTAATGCGCCTGTATCAATTATAAAACCTATAACACCAACAATACTGAATTTTATAAAACGCCGCATTTCACTACTGTTAAATCGTGTGGACTTCATGAGTATTTCTCGCTCAAACAATGATATCGCAATGAGACATTGACGCAAACTAACTCTTATTACCGACTCTAGTGTTAACAACTGACAACACACCCAATAAACCACCTAAGCACAAATGTGTATTATTCACAAATAGATTATCTACAAAATTATGTACCCCAAGATGTGTCCATGCACCCAATAATCCAAGCGCAATCCCTCTATTCCAATTAGTGCTTCTTCTCAACACTCTGATTGTTTTCAAAAACACATACCCCCAAAACAATATATAGGAACTGAGTCCTATAAACCCTGTTTCAGCTGCAACATTCAAGTACACATTATGAGCATGTCCAAGAGGACTTTTCCAATTCACCAATCTATACTCTGGATATACAACTTGATAGTTTCCCATACCTACTCCCAACCAGGGATGTGCTTCCACCATTTTACTAGCCGCTTGCCAATGTGCAGCTCTCTCTACAACAGAAAAATTTGCCGCATCTATAGAAACCCGGCGAACATCCTGAACACTCACATATTCCAGTATTGAGGTTATCCTGTTCTCAAGATGGTCAGGCACAAGCCCTAGATAAACCACCATAGCACCTAAAGCGATGGTAACAATTACCGAACCGACACCAATGATTGGTCTGTATGGCAAGAAAAATAACATAACTACAAATGCTGCGATTGAACCAATCCATGCGCCACGAGAATATGACGCTATTAATGCGCATATTAGTGAAATAGTAATTACCAAAGTAATTACAACCAGTGTTCTATGAGTGTATTTCGGCTGTTTTGACGCCCTAGTCTGAAGTAAGTACAAGAGAATACCCACCGCAATAGGCCACACAATACCCATAAATCCTCCAAATGGGTTTGGCTGCTCGAAAGTACCATACGCCCTAAAAAGTCCTGATGCCAATTCGAAAGATACGGGCCCAGTACCCCGTATTATAAATTGCCATAGTCCAATTAATGCCTGAAGAAAACCAGAAGCTATAACAAATCCTATAACCCACTTTTCCTTGGCTTGATTTACACAATAGTTAGACACTATCAC
>CAWWAV010000156.1:0-3506 GCA_963934935.1 uncultured Anaerolineales bacterium | reverse complement strand
CGCGAAAAACTCTCCTTGGTGCACATCAAACGAGATGCAATCCACCGCGTTACTTTTCGACTGCGGATATCGCTTAGTCAAATCTTTTACTTCTATTACTGGTTTCATATATCTGTATACCTAAATCAATTCACACGTAGATCGTCCGCCGGACAATGCATTACCTTTCCGACCAGAGCCATGCCGCTCCACGCACACCACCCGAATCGCCGTGCACAGCCTTCCTTAATCTAGTGAAACAGTCATCTGAAAACACATAACTCATCCACTGCCTAGGTACGTTTTCGTACAAATAATCAATATTAGACAATCCACCTCCTAAAACAATTACTTCGGGATCCAAAACATTGATAATGGAGGCCAGGCCTCGAGCCAAACGGTCCACATAGTCCTCAATTACAGTCCGCGCTTTCGAATTGCCTAATTCGAATAGCTCTATTATTTCTACCGGCTCAGAAACATCTCCGGTTAAGCGTTGATAGCTAGCTTTAAGTCCTGGTCCTGACAAATATGTCTCTATGCACCCATTAAGTCCACAGTAACAATCAGGGCCAGGCATCTCAGTTGTTTTTGGCCATGGAAGTGGGTTATGTCCCCATTCGCCACCGATGCCATTTAGACCAGCCACCACTTTTCCATCAACAACTATACCACCGCCTGTACCTGTACCAATAATTACTCCAAACACACTCGCACTACCTTTGCCCGCCCCGTCTACTGCCTCAGACAGCGCAAAACAATTCGCATCATTCGCCAGTCTAATTGGCCTGCCGATTGCTTTTTCAAGATCCTTATCAAATGGCCTGCCAATAAGTTCGGTAGTGTTAGCATTCTTTATCTTGCCAGTACTTACTGATAATGTGCCAGGTATTCCAACACCAACAGTCCCCGACATTCCAATCGCACTTTCTATATACCGCACCAACTCATCGATCGAATACACAATGCGGTCATAGCGATCAGATGCACCCGCAACAGGCGTATCAATCCTATGACGGATAATTTCAGTCCCGTCAAAACCAATAGCAACGCCCTCAATTTTTGTTCCGCCTAAATCGATTCCAATTCGACACCTTATATTATTTTGCATGCATCACCTTTGACAAACTATGACAACCATCGTTAAATACGCTTCTGTTAAAATATGCATATGACTTTATTATATAATGGAGCCAAGGAGTTTAGAGTATGACCCAAAACAATATAATCGCACAAGTAGAAAGTCTTCCCGAACTTATACGATCACAAACACTTGAATTAAACGACCGGGTATGCAACCTTTTCACCAAGGAAATGTGTAATAGCATAGATCACATAATTACCACTGGTTGCGGAGACTCTCACATGGCCGCGATCGCAACTGAACTTGCATTTGAGCATCTGACAAACATATCCACTGAGCCCCTCAATGCTCTAACCGCGAGCAGATATGCTCTAGCAACCAACCATGCTAACATCACAAAAAATACTCTTGTGATTGGCACATCCGTATCAGGCACAGTAGTGCGAACGCGCGAAGCACTAGGCATTGCTCGCGAGCAAGGAATGAATACAGTCGCTATTACTGCCAATCCATCATCACCATTCGGACAAACAGCCAAGCATATCTTAGACTGTACCGTGCCAAATTTCATTGACTTTCCGGGCGTGCGTTCATACCGAACGTCTTTGGTGGTACTTTACCTTATAGCCATCAGAATTTCTGAGGCAAAAGATATAATCAACACTGCTAAGGCGCATCAGCTGCGCAGCGAAATTATTTCCACCGGCGATGCAATTGAAGCTACAATAGAAGCTAACAGAGAGTCAGCCATAGAACTAGCACGTAATCTTACGACTAAGAACCATTTTGTCTTTGTAGGTCATGGTCCTAATTACGCTACGGCCATGTTTGGAGCAGCTAAGCTTCTCGAGGCAGCCGGAACCCATGCTCTAGCACAGGACACAGAAGAATGGGGACATTTGCAATATTTTACTAATACCGATGTAGATACACCAACATTCATAGTATCACCGGGAAGTAGGAGTCACAACAGAACCGCTGAAATGCTTATTCCCATGACTAGAATAGGACGCTACACAATAGGCATCTGCCCATCTGGAGACCATATAGTCGGAGAGCAATGCGATTTCTTTCTACCCGTAATGGGCAATACACCCGAGATATTTTCACCAATCGTCTACCCAACAGCTATCGAACTCTTCGCAGACCACTTAGCCTCAAACTTAGGAGAAGACTACTTTCGTGGCTTCAAAGATCTCTACGACGTCACAGACCTTGATCCACTAAAAGGAAATAGTATCCGCACTAGCCAACAAGCTACACTAGATGAGATACTGAAAAATCAGAGCTAGAACATGCCCTACACAAATAACTACTAATCTAAACAATACGCTATGGCTAGCAATACTTACAATCCTACAAGGCCAAAATTGAGCCAAGTCACAGTAATAGGTGATGCTGGTGTTGATGCCATAATCCAACTACCTAAATCACAAGAACAGGCAACTTCATTCAATATAATTCAGCCAACCCTTTCGCCGGGAGGAACAGCAGGAAACACATCATTATCTCTTGCCCGACTTGGCCATGATGTAACCATGTTTTTTGCTATCGGCTCGGACAGCTACGGAAAATACTTACTGAGCGCCTTAGAAGACGCAAATATAAGCACAGAACATGTTCATGTCTCACAAGATCATTTCACACTGCATGTAAATGTAATCATTGACCACTTAGGCGAGAGGCACTTCGCTGGCAATCCTTATGGCAACTGGGCTTCCGTGCATTATCCGCCTGATAAGGTGTCCCATGAAGCAATTGCCAAATCTAGCTGGCTACATACTACTGGCAACAGTTTCGATCGTGGAACTACACCCCAATCTACAATACGATCGATGACAATAGCAAAACAACATAAAATTCCAATATCACTTGATCTTAACCTGCGCAGTCCAAACAATCAACTACCTAAGCAGTATAAACACGCCATATCAGAAGCAATAGAACTTGCCGATTATGTATTAGGGTCTGCCGATGACGAAATAGCACTTTACACTCAAATAGATGATCAGAGTAAAGCCGCGCTTACACTTTCGGCCGGAAAGCGAACCGTAATTTCGAGATTAGGTTCAAGCGGATGTCTAGTAGCCACACCGTCAGGTCAAATCACAAAGATACCATCCTATAAGGTCAAAGTGGTGGACACCTTAGGAGCCGGAGACACATACAATGCCGGTTTTATATCTGCAAAGCTAGATGGTGCTTCCACAATCGAAGCTGCTAGAAGAGGCAATGCAATAGCTGCCCTATGCGTAGCAAGTGAAGGTGTAACCGAAAACATTACCATCGAATCAATGCAGGCACTTATGAATGGTTGATCACTAAACGCAAACACTATCATAACCATGTCACCCTTACAAAAAAGTAATAATATGATAAACAACATCAATCCAAAGTACTCCTTACCCAAACGCTTATTAAACAGACCACTTGATATCCTAAC
>CAWWAV010000155.1:0-3514 GCA_963934935.1 uncultured Anaerolineales bacterium | reverse complement strand
AGAACATCCCGAGGGCGCATAGCGGCCAGAGCTGCTTATGACCATCTTGGATTAGCATATCCTGAAGAAATTCAGAAATCTTTGCTGTAAGTCTAAATATAATCCGCTTGTGTTTTGGAGTAGGGAATATGACAGGCTGAATTTGACACATATATTGCACCAATGAAAGATCGAAATAAACTTCACATCGACAATTTTGACTATAAACTGGACCCAAAACATATAGCTCAACAACCTATAGAGCCGAGAGACCATGCTAGATTGCTTGTGTACGAACGTGATACTCAAACAATTGCGCATAGGCATATATATGATATCGGTAATTATTTGCACAGTAATGATGTATTGGTGCTAAATGACACGCGAGTTGTGCATGCAAGATTGTTGGGTCATAAGATATCTGGTGCTAAAATTGAATTACTCCTCTTACATAACATTGGAGGAAAAATATGGCGTTCTCTTGTTAAAGGCACTGGAATAAAGAGCGGTACTATTATTGAATTTGATGAATTTGAACTTAAATGTCATGTTCTAAGGCGAGATCAAAATGGAAGCTGTGTAGTTAGATTTTCACATGAGGTGGAGCCTGTACTGAATGAGATTGGACAAATACCACTGCCGCCATACATTAAGGAAACTCTAGGTGATAGTGAGAGATATCAGACGGTTTACGCTGTTGAAAATGGTTCTGTCGCGGCACCAACGGCAGGACTACATTTTACTAGAGAATTGCTTGAATCGATCACTAGTATTGGTGTTAAGTTGGTAACTGTCACATTGCATGTTGGATTGGACACCTTTATGCCGGTGCGAGTAGAGCACATAGATAGGCATACTATACATTCGGAGTGGTGTAGGATAGATGGTGAAGTCAGCGATACAATCAATAGAGCACGTGTTGCTGGAGGGCGTATAGTAGCAGTAGGTACTACTACTGTACGAGTGTTAGAAACAGCATCAGCCAATTCGTCTTCAGGAGACATGAAGTCGTTTGACGGTTATACTGATTTGTTTATATATCCAGGATATAATTTTAGTGTGGTGGACTCGCTATTGACCAATTTCCATTTACCCAAATCTACCTTGTTGATGATGATGGGGGCATTTATGGAAGAACAAGGTATACAAACTCTTCTTGATATATATGCGGATGCGATTCAAGAGGGGTACAGGTTTTACAGCTTTGGTGATGCTATGCTTGTCTTATAAAAGTCGTGGTATTACATTGTGACTCAAGCAATCTGTTGTCGAGGTATTCAAGGAATACAAATTTGGTACTTGAAAACATAAATGTTATGAAGTAGAATTTCGCGTGGCATGTTAATTTATAGGAATTTATTACAGTGATACTTGTTGAGGGTTTGACTAAAAGTTACGGTGAGATACAGGCACTCCGTGGAATGAGTTTTCAGGTGGAGCAAGGGGAGATTGTTGGTTTGCTCGGCCCAAATGGTGCAGGTAAATCAACTGCTATTAAGTGTCTAACGGGATATCTGCATCCTGATGAAGGATCTGTGCATGTTGATGGAATCAATGTCCTTGATGCTCCAATTGAAGCACAAGGGCGTATAGGATATTTGCCAGAAAATACACCTTTATATCCTGAAATGTCAGTGCAGTCATATTTGAGGATGATTGCTGAACTTCGGGATGTTCCCGACGAGCTCATTATCGAGAAACTTTCAGATGCCATTATTGCTACTGGGCTTGAGCAACGTCTTACCCAGCCGATAGGTCAACTTAGTAAAGGATTACGGCAGCGCGTAGGTTTAGCGCAGGCAATCTTGCATAAACCACGGTTGCTTATATTGGATGAACCTACAATAGGATTGGACCCCACTCAGATTGTAGAGATACGTAATCTTATTAAGGGTCTGTCGGGAAATAGTACTATTCTGTTTTCATCTCATATTTTGTCTGAGGTAGAGGCTGTCTGTGATCGTGTAATCATACTTGTAAATGGTGAGGTAAAAGCTGATTCTCGCTTAGATGACATTGCTCAGACTTCAGATGCTACGTTAATCGTCGAGAACGCGGTTCCTAATATAGATAGTATGCTCAATCAACTTGATGGGGTAAAACAAGTGAAGTGCGGGCTTACGAGCGACGGAAATTACTCTTGTGAAATTGTTGGGGAAACTGGAGTTGACTTGTGCCCCGCGATTTACGATCTTGCTCGTAACGAAAATTGGCCCGTGAGAGAGTTACGTAGGGATGTTCGCACACTAGAAACAGTATTTAATGATCTGGTGGCAATAGCATAGTATTTGGATGTAATTGATATGAAACAAATTTTGACTATTACTCGTAAAGAATTGGGCGGATATTTTGGCTCACCTATGGCGTTAATGTTCGTAGGCGTGTTTCTCACCTCGACATTATTTACATTCTTCTGGGTGGACACATTTTTTTCTCGTGGTATTGCTGATGTTCGTCCTTTGTTTAACTGGATGCCTGTCCTAATGATTTTCCTGGTTGCGGCTTTGACAATGCGGCAGTGGAGTGAAGAACAAAGATCTGGGACGATGGAAATACTGTTGACATTGCCTGTAAACTCAGTCAATCTAGTTGCCGGAAAGTTTGTTGCTGTTATGGCTTTGGTTTGTGTGGCTCTTGGATTAACGGTTTTCTTGCCAATAACAGTCTGGTTGCTGGGAGATTTAGATTGGGGACCAGTAGTCGGAGGGTATTTAGCAACCGTGCTGCTTACATCAGCATATGCAGCGATTGGTTTGTATGTGTCTTCTCGTACCGACAATCAATTGGTTGCATTAATAATGACTGTGATAGTAATAAGTACCTTTTACATCATAGGTTCGCGTGGTCTGACAGATTTCTTTGGCGGAAATGTGTCTGACATATTAAGAGCTTTGGGTTCTGGTGCTAGGTTTGAAAGCATTGAACGCGGTGTTATAGATTTGCGGGACCTAGTGTATTATCTTTCTCTCACTGGTATATTTATCTCCTTGAATGTTCTGCAGCTTGAACGAGCCGGTTGGAGTACAGGTGATAACACGTTATTTGCAAGAGTAAGGCATACACTGATAGTTGCTATGATTGTTGTGAATTTGATTCTTCTGAATGTGTGGTTATATCCCTTGAGAGGAATACGAGTGGACCTTACAGAAGGTAATGAGTACAGTTTGTCAAATGCGACTAGAGACATATTGGATGCTACTACTGAACCGTTACTGATTCGTGGTTATTTCAGCGAGAAAACTCATCCTATGCTTGCACCTCTAGTTCCACGATTGCGCGATATGCTTCAGGAGTATGCAGTTTCCTCGAGTGGTAATGTGATTGTAGAAATTGTAGATCCTATACAAGATCCTGAAAAAGAAGCTGAAGCTAATCAGACCTATGGTATAAGACCTACACCTTTGCAGGCAGCTGATCGATATGGAGCATCGGTTGTTAACTCTTACTTCGATATTCTGATTAGATATGGTGATCAGCATATGGTACTAAATTTTCAGGACTTAATTGAAGTTGAAGGTAATCGTACTGGGCAAGT
>CAWWAV010000154.1:0-3541 GCA_963934935.1 uncultured Anaerolineales bacterium | reverse complement strand
AATCAAACAAAAACTCATCAGCACTGGATCGATTGACCAGCCAAGCTGCAGCCCATGTACCAGTTTCATAGTAAAGTTGCCCGCCACAATCACAGAGTTCTCTTACTTTAGCCTGACCATCTCTAGTCTCAACATCGCGTAAGCTCAAACCCCAGCGACTCCTTACATCCCTAGCACTAAGTAAATTTTCTTTCATATTCGCTCGATAATCAGCCCAACCCTTTTGTCCGGCAAAGTACTGAGCAAAAAACTCAGCAGATCCTTCTTCCAGCCACACCATACCATGATTATAAACTCGTATACGCCCATTCTCATCCGAATCCAGTTCATTAGGCCATACTGTTTGTGCATTTTGAAAGACATGTACATATTCATGCAAAACAGTTATTGGTAGACGTCCTTCAGCACCTGAAACGTCTGCGCCACTATACAATACTGACTGTAGCGCTACTGGATGAAGAGGTGCCGGTGGATTATGAGCAGCACCGCAGCAATCATAATTACTAAAAGTGGTTCCAATATTTTCGATACATCCTTCTAAGGTAGGCTCACCAGGGGGTTCATGCCCAAACCAATCAAGGCCATTTAAATGGTAAACACTGCAAATTTGTTCCGCCAAAACAAAGGAGTCTGGATCATTTATTCCAACTAGAACATTATAAACTGGTCCCCATGATCCTAATATCTCCACGCCATAATCAAGAGCTTCTTCTACTTGACGAACTATTGACTGGTCCATGGATTCTCCAGATAACACAACTGGAGCATACTCTGTCCTGTTAGTTTCGATTAAGCAATCTATTAAAGCCTCTGTCATTTGAATATTATGTGATTCAATATCTGTTCTAATACATATTGTTTCTTTATATGTAGGCATATTATGTTCAGACTCTGCAACACCACTATTTAGAATAGGTGTATTATCCTTCGTCTCCGATAGAGACTCTTCAACAGCAACACTATTTGTATATGTCGTACTAGGTACATATGTGCCATCAGGTATTATCGTGGGTAGTTTGAAGTCATAATCATTTAACAAACTATGGGCCAAAGGATCAATCTGAGCCAATTGATCACGATTACATACACTCCATTCATCTTCGCTTCTCCGGCACTTATCAGTAAGTGCAGGGTCAAGCGCATCCAAGTTAGCCATCAATATCCAGTAGAAGTACTCATGCACCATACAACCATAGTCACAAGTCTCGTCGTCATACGTATACCAAGCGTTTTCAGGGTACCGCTCTGGGATCGATAGGAACCTGCCACCTCGGGCCTCATCCATAGCATCAGTCAGCATAGATGAGACGCTCTCGCTGTCACCGAAATAGTCAGGGTAAGACTCGTACCAACCTATTGAAACAACATGCCAAACCTCCTCAAGATTTGTGTCCCACGTACCAGCGCTCTGGATACCCCCTAATGCCCACTCGTCGTCATCGTAATACATGCTCGCCGCCATCCTTACGTTATCTTCGCAGTCGGTACCTCGTATTTTCTCAAAGAATTTCTCCCTATCACTATCATCAAAAAAGTCCCCACTGCTCCAAACCGGTATAACAAACTTATTATCAACAAGATGTTCAAGGACCACCAAGTCATCCGGTATACCGTCCGCATCGTTATCTATGTATTGCGCAAGCACATTAGCAGTGTGCACCACATAGTTCATTGGGGCCTCAGAAGTAGCAACAATATATACACCAAAGACATCCACAAACACGTTAAAAGTATCATTCAAACAAGCTATCTCCGGATGTTCTTTCAGAACATCCAAACTAGATGTATTCCAGGTTGCTTTTCCAGTCAAACTACTATCTGAAACCAATATATCATCCTTCACACCCGATGTTTCGATCTCACTACCAGAATCAGCGACACCGACAGTATCCTGGTTTTGAACATTGGCAAATCTCACGGAAAATATAATATTTTCTAGGATTGTTTGTCCAGTACTGAACGAGTCTTGATCTGATATCATTTCCCAATGTATGAGACCATACTCTGGATATGCTACAAGAAATCTCACAATATTTTCACTAGGACCATCCTTAAATGACCCAACACTCATATACCTGTCTGGGTTACTATACTGCGTACGTGATACTTCAACATAGTTATTATCCCGATCAAACATGTCTTCAGCCATCACGTGCAGCTCATCTGCAGGCACTCTAAGATCGTGAAATATTACGTGCCCAAATGAGCCTGAGCCTTCAAGCACAATTATCTCTTCTTCAATAATTACTTTCCAATCAGATGGATGCGCGAAAGTGACACCATTACGTCGGTCTTCAAATATTCTCCAGTTTTCTTCTTCTGGCACCTGCACAGTCTCAGTATTTTCAGACTCAACATTTTCAGACTGACTGGTTTCCGAAGTTTTTGTATCACTCGCACTTGTATTACAGGCCACAAGCATCAAAATAAAGGTGGTTAAAAATAATTTACGTAGCAGTAATAATGATTTCATATCTGAATTATATCAATAACAATATACAAGGAAATACAATATTCACCTACCTGTCCCAACATTTATAAGAATAACAAATATGATAAGATTGGAACATGTCATACAAAACAATCGTATATTAGTGATTTCGCTGATTCTCAACGCCAAATTATGCACAATAGCATCGTAACACTGGGAGATCCGGTAGCTGACCTCATAGTACCCATATCACACCTTCCTATACAGGCACAGGAACATCAAACAGCAGAAGATATCATACTGGAAGCTGGTGGTACTGGTAATTTTCTAATAACTGCAGCCAGACTAGGACTCCAGCCAACTGTACTTGGATCAGTAGGTAAAGATTACTACGGCAACCGTGTGCTTGAAATTTTACGTGCGGAGAATATAAATATAGAACATGTCGTTAGTGAAGCAGGTAGCACAACATCAATCTCTATTGGTCTCGTGTCTGAGGGTGATGATCATGTATTCTTGTGGAAAAGACCAACTGGGCCAAGTGTTTCCTATCAATCCAACTGGTTCGACATAATCAGCAATTCAGATGCGCTTTTCACTGCTGGTCATGCCTTAGATCCTGGAGCTTTGTTTGGGCCTCAAACTGTTCTACACTGTCTAGAGATTGGTAAACAGAAGAAAATACCTATATTTTTCGATTTGGGTCCATCGGCATTTATATCAGACAGATCATATATTGAACAAACAATCACTTATGTAGATGTGATATTGGCTACTCAAGAAGAAGCTACTAGCTGGCTGGAAATCAGCGATCCTATTGCAGCTGCACACAAGTTTCTCGATATGGGATTAACTGAGGTAATAATCAAACTAGGTCCAGATGGATGCTTGCTTGTCAATCAAAACGAAGAAGTACAAATACCAGCATATGCAGTGACAATGAAAAATGCAGCTGCTGCGGGTGATGCTTTTGCAGCTGGATGTGTGTTCGGCTTCTTATCTGGCTATAACCTTAAACAAATTGGTCAACTTGCAAATGCCATTGGTGCGGCGTCAGTCTCTAAATTAGGTACCGGCACAAGACTGCCACAGCGAAACGAAATAATTGAA
>CAWWAV010000153.1:0-3568 GCA_963934935.1 uncultured Anaerolineales bacterium | reverse complement strand
TAGAACCTAGTCAAATTGCATTTTTTTTGAAGCTTATGGGTATAGCCTTAAGTCAGCTATATCGCTAAAGTTATATCCGTATCCATGCGCTTTTCTTTCCTAGCATGATCAATAATGGTGAGATTATATCGGGGTAGTATTAGCATGATATTAATATTTATATCGAATAGATCCAGCTTACAAAAAGCAAGTGTATCGTGACAGATTAACTTGTCGACCTATTAGCGGTGGGTGTATAGTATAGAAATGCATTACAGCAAATAAACCTCTTCAATCCAGACGCTAATAGACGACACATTAGCGGTGGCAAATATATAAGGAGTTTGAAATGAGTAAAACAAAGCTAGTATATGTCGATGCATTCAACATACCTGGTATAGATTATGAAAACAAACCAGATCCAGGTTACTTAGATGTTAAACACCCTGATACAGAGGTGGAAAATAGACGGGCTCCTGACGCATTTGTGCATTTCGTCGAACAAACGTACGAAACAGAACTAACGGCAGTCCTAGGGGCAAGAGAAGCATGGAAAGTTGAACAAGAAGGTGATGTCGATGCCATTCTATTCAACTGCAACGCTGAGCCTGGAGTGAAGGCAGCAAGAGAACTTTGTGATGTTTTGGTCTTGGGCCCAGCTTGCTCTGTTATGCATGTAGCATCTATGCTAGGACGCAGGTTTTCCTACGTAATATGTGGTAGAGAGGGCGATATACATCACGCTAAAGACGGTATATTAACCGCTGCTCAACATTATGAACTTTCCCATAAAATTGCCTCCATTCGGGAATTAGCTGTCCCTCCAACCGGATTCAACGAAGCACTATTATCAGATACTGAATTCGAAAACCTAAAGCAAGAAGCTCTATCTGAAGCAAAAAAAGCAATATATGAAGATGGAGCGGATGTGATAATCGCTTATGGCGGGCCTGAACTATATGCTTATCTTCTGGACAAATTACACCATCTAGGCATCCCAATAATTAGCCCCAACAAAACTATACACGTAGTTGCAGAGATGCTAGTAAGGTTAGGGCTAACACACAGCAAGAAAACCTATCCAAAGCCTAGACAGATATATGATTTTAAAATAGAAGGCGCTGAGGTTGTATCCAAAAGATAATTTTCACTGAACGTTATACGCTATCCGCAGGTATATCATAAATATACTTGGCGTTTGCTCATCATAAATAGCAAATTACATCGAAATAGAAATAAAACCGGAAGGCAATACCGTCCGGTTTTATTTCCCGTACCTCTGTTAGATCTAGTTAGATATTCACCCTGATACCGACTCAGCCTCGAGCAACCTGACTATCTCCCGACAGAAAGCCGGAAGATCACTGGGGATCCGCGAGGTCACCAGGTTGCCATCCACCACCACTTCGCTATCTTCAAATACACCGCCAGCATTCACAACATCTGTCTTCACTGCCTTGAAGCACGTGCATCGTTTCCCGCGCAGTACGTCGGCCTCAATCAACACTTGAGGTCCATGACAAATGGCCGCCACTACTTTGCCCTGGTCACACATATCCCGGGTCAGCCGCACCATACCTGGCTTGGTGCGCATAATGTCGGGCGCTCCACCGCCTGGGACAACAAGGCCAATGTAGTTTTTTGCTTGTGCTTCATCAGCAGCTAAGTCCGATTTAAGCGGGTAACCTTGTTTGCTAAGGTATACGACCCCGGATTCGGAACCAACCACATCCACCTCATACCCAGCTTCAAGTAGTCGATAATAGGGCACAAGCGCTTCCGCTTCTTGATAACCTTTCTCAATCAGCATTGCAACTTTCAACATGTTCTCACCTCCTGTGGCGATCGCAATCGCCTTCACGCCAGATTACAGACACCAATGCAATCTAAGCTTCCCAGTGAAACCCACCCAATTTCCAAGCTAATAACTCATAAACATCAAACTGTTATCGTAAATCATTCTATGGCAATAACACCCTTATCGCAAGCACCCCAAAAAAGCTTATAGAATCTGCTCTTGTCGACAGATTAGTGTTGGTTTATAGTATAGGAAATGACCGAAAAGGTGTAATGTGAAAAAGGTATTAACTTTAGTGGTTTTCATTGCAGCTGTATTGACATCTGCATGTAGCCCAAACGTAATCACTATCAACGGATGTGAAATTGCTCCTAAAACTAGATGCATGAACGTTGTCTTGAGTAATGAAGACTTGAGCGAAGCTGATCTAAGTAATTCTACGCTATATCAGTCTGATCTGAGTGGCACTAACCTTAGTGGGGCCAATCTAAACTACGCTGACCTCCAAGAAGCCAATCTCAGTGAAGCTAACCTACAAGAGGCTCGCCTGTACGGCGCTGACTTGCGTGAGGCCAACTTAGACGGAACCGACCTGCGCGGAGCCAAGTACAACAAATACACACAGTTCCCTGAAGGATTCGACCAAGAAGCAGCAGGAATGGAACTAATTGAGATATAATTGTTGGCGAAGTCATACCTGGCATAATTCAAGGCCAGATGCGTTTTTTATGTAGGTCGAGTTTGTCTACAAACTCATATAATTGATCAACCCTATATTCAGGAAGCGTACTCACTGCGCTACAAATCATAGCACCCATTCTGCATGCAAATTCGCATGCTTTGTCCAAAGATTCGCCCTTGGCCAATTTGTGCAGCAGCCCAGCTGAAAAAGCATCTCCAGCTCCAACAGGATCAACTAAATCTACTGCAAAAGCAGAGGTACGACCTGTTTCATGACCGTCAAAATAATATACTCCATTAGCTGCATCTGTAATCACAACCGAATCTATCAAAAATTTAGAGGCTATATTAGACATGAATTCATCAACTGAAGAAGCTCCAATACCAAGGAGATCATTAGTGAGTACTGCTTCCTCCCAATTCATTTTTGCTACAGTGCATTTTTGCAATGAACTAAATATAATCTCAGTAGAATAAAACGGCTCTCTAAGGTTCAAGTCCAAAAAAATAGTTTCAAATGTGCATTCTTCTATAATTTTAGTTAATGCATTCCTCGATACGCCATTTCTTTGCTCTACAGTACCGAAGAAGAGTGTATTATACGCACCAACCCTTATGCAATCTATATCCAAATTAGTTGTTTCAATATAGTCAAAAGACATGCTATCCGCAAAGCCTGAGAAGGTTGGATTTTTATCATTATCCAAACATATTTTCACGAGGCAGGTCGGTTGTGGTACTGTTTTCACAAAATCCAGGCCAAGCCCAAGCCCTTTTAATGTTTTCAATGTCCTAGAACCCAGACTATCATCGCCTACTGCAGTAAAGATAGTCGATTGATAACCCAATCTATTCAGATGAACTACCACATTTAATGTGGTACCTCCTATATTCTGAGTACATGGGATCTGCGGGTCACTGGAGATCTCGTCCCAAACTACACATCCAAATCCTAATGCTTTTGTCTTTGGTGTTTCCATAGGTGTCCTACGCGCAGCCTTGAACTAGGATACAGCACCACTTATCTGCCCACCTTAGCTTTACACCATCAAGACAATCAAACAATTATTCGCCAAACAGCTCAGTAAATACTTTGATCATCATTCCGTG